>NZ_BAAILO010000662.1:0-7166 GCF_054589115.1 Cupriavidus sp. 8B
ATCCACGAAGGAGAGCGGGCACAGGGGCGACGCTTCGCGTCGCGCGCTATCCCTCACCGGCCGGAAGGCCGATGTTTCCCGCGCGAACTGATGAATTCCGGCCAACTGATTGAAAAACTCGCCGCCATCTTTGCACTGATCGTGCTGATCGGCGGCTCACTGCTGGTGCTCGCGCCCTTTACCACCGCGCTGTTGTGGGGCGCCATCCTCGCCTTCAGCTCGTGGTACCCCTATACGGTGCTGTCGCGCTGGATGGGCAACCGGCGCAGCCTGGCGGCCCTGATCTGCGTGCTGCTGGCCGCGGTCATCGTGCTCGGTCCCTTTGTCTATGCCGGCGCCAGCGTCTCCGCGCACATCGACGAGCTGTCCGGCCTGGTCGACCAGTTCTTCGATCACGGCGCGCCCGCGCTGCCCGCATGGCTGACCGGCCTGCCCTATGTGGGCGACTACCTGCAAAGCTCCTGGGACAAGGTGATCCATGCCGACTCGGAGATGGTCGCCAACCTGCGCAAGCTGATTGCGCCCGTGGGCCATGTGGTGCTGGGCGCCGGGCTGTCGATCGGCGCGGGGCTGGGCCAGCTGGCGCTGTCGATCGTGCTGGCATTCTTCTTCTACACCGGCGGCGAGTTCGCGGTGGCGTGGCTGCGCGCCGGCATGCGCCGCATTGCCGGCGAGCGCGCCGACCACCTGCTGGCGCTGGCCGGCAATACGGTCAAGGGCGTGGTCTACGGCGTGCTGGGCACGGCGTTCGTGCAGGCCCTGCTGGCCGGCATCGGCTTCTGGATCGCCGGGGTGCCCGGCGCCGCCATCCTCGGCTTCATTACCTTCTTCCTGTCCGTGATCCCGGTCGGGCCGCCGCTGGTGTGGATTCCCGCCGCGCTCTGGCTGTACCACACCGGCTCGCTGGGCTGGGCCATCTTCATGGTGGTGTGGGGCGTGGGCGTGGTCAGCATGGCCGACAACGTCATCAAGCCGCTCCTGATCAGCAAGGGCACCGACATGCCACTGATCTGGGTGATGCTGGGCGTGTTTGGCGGCGCGCTGGCCTTCGGTTTCCTCGGCGTCTTCATCGGCCCGACGCTGCTGGCAGTGGCCTACGCGCTGCTGCGCGACTGGACCATCGGCTCGGAGCACCTGGCCGACCCGCCGCCCGCGCTGGCGCAAGGCAAGCCCATCACCACCGCCGAGGACGTGGCGGGTTCCGGCAAGGCATGAGCGAAGCCAGCCGTCCCGAACCGCAACCGTTGGCGCCGCCCGCGCCCACCCAGGCCGAGCTGGCCCGGCTGGTGGCCTGCGAGTACTGCGATGCGGTCTACCAGCGCGCCGAACTGGAGCCGGGCGAGCGCGCGCTGTGCCTGCGCTGCGGCGGCCAGCTCTACCGCGATAGCGCGCGGGCCTATGCCCGGCTGCTGCCGCTGGCGATTGCCGCGCTGATCCTGTTCATGGTGTCCAACGCCTATCCCATCGTCGAGATGGATCTCAAGGGCGTGCGCACCCAAACCACGCTGTGGGGCGCGGTGCAGGCGCTCTACGCGGACAACATGGCACTGGTGGCCGTGATCGTGTTCGCCACCACCATCCTGTTTCCCTTGTCCGAGATGCTGATGATGCTTTACCTGCTGGTGCCGATGGCGCGCCGCCGGATGCCGCCGGGCTTCGAGCGCATCGTGCGCGGCATCCGGCAAACCCGGCCGTGGGGCATGATCGAAGTCTTCATGATTGGCGTGCTGGTCACGCTGGTAAAGCTCTCCACCATGGCGCAGGTGTTGCCGGGCGTGGCGCTGTGGTCGTTCGCCGCGCTGGTGATCGTGCTGGCCGCGATGCTGTCGTTCGATCCGCGCGATCTCTGGCAGCATCTGGACGAGGAGCCGCCCCGATGAGCGCCCCACCCCCCCAGCTCCCGGTGGGCGCCGCCGCGCTGGCGCGCTCGCGCCGCCTTGCCGCCGAGGTGGTGGCGGAGCTGACCGACGACGACGAAACCAAGCCGCTGCCACAGGTGCCCACCGCCACTTCGATGGGCCTGGTGTCCTGCCACGCCTGCGATGCGCTCAGCCCGCGCACGATGGAAGGCGAGCCCTGCCCGCGCTGCGGCGCCACGCTGCATCACCGCAAGCCGAACAGCCTCACCCGCACCTGGGCGTTCCTGCTGTCCGCCCTCATCCTCTATCTTCCCGCCAACCTGCTGCCGGTGATGGTGACGCAGTCCATCCTGGGCACGCAGCGCGACACCATCTTCTCCGGCGTGGTCTACCTGTGGCTGTCGGGCTCCAACCTGCTGGCCATCGTGGTGCTGATCGCCAGCATCGTGGTGCCGCTGCTGAAGATGATCATCCTCACGCTGCTGCTGCTGTCCGTGCACTTCCGCTCGCGCTGGCGGATTCGCCAGCAGACCAAGCTGTACGGGCTGGTGGAACTCATCGGCCGCTGGTCGATGCTGGATATTTTCGTGGTGGCGCTGCTGGCTTCGCTGGTGCGGGCCGGGGCGCTCGCCACCATCATCCCGGGCGCCGGCGCCATGGCGTTCGGCTCCGTGGTGGTGCTCACCATGCTGGCTTCACTCAGTTTCGACCCGCGCCTGCTGTGGGATTCGATGGATACAAACGATGCCTGACCTTGACCCGTCTCCTCCCTCTCCTTCCTCGCCGTCGCAGCCACCGGCGCCCGAGCGCCGCCGCCGGGCGCGCTGGCTGCCCTCGCTGGTCTGGCTGATCCCGATCGTGGCGGCGGTGGTTGGCCTGTCGCTGCTGATCCACACGCTCACCGAGCGCGGCCCCCAGATCACGGTCACGTTCCGCACCGCCGAGGGCCTCGTCCCGGGCAAGACGCCGGTACGCTACAAGGACGTGGACATCGGCCTGGTCAAGTCCGTGCGGCTCGCCGGCGACCGCTCGCACGTGATCGCCAGGATCGACCTGACCCAGGATGCAGCGAGCTTCTCCGCCAAGGACACGCGCTTCTGGGTGGTGCGCCCGCGCTTTGCCACCAGTGGCATCTCTGGGCTGGAAACGCTGCTGTCCGGCGCCTATATCGGCGTTGACGCCGGCAAGTCGGAGGAGCGCGTGCGCGACTTCACCGGCCTCGAAGTGCCGCCCGCCGTCACCACCGACGCCTCCGGCAAGCAGTTCGTGCTGCGCGCCACCGATCTCGGCTCGCTCGACATCGGCTCGCCGGTCTACTACCGCCGCGTGCAGGTCGGCCAGGTGGTGGCTTACCAGCTGGAGCCCAACGGGCGCGACCTGTCGCTGCGCGTGTTCATCAACAAGCCCTACGACCAGCTGGTCACGGCCGACTCGCGCTTCTGGCATGCCAGCGGCGTGGACATCAAGCTCGATGCCGGCGGCTTCAAGCTCAACACCCAATCGCTGGTGACGGTCCTGCTGGGCGGCGTGGCCTTCCAGGCCCCGGACGACTCCAAGGCAACGGATGCCGCCAACGAGAACACCCAGTTCCTGCTGGCCAGCGACCAGACCGAGGCGATGAAGGAGCCAGAAGAGCTCGCGCCTTCGCTCGCCGTGCTGAACTTCGACCAGTCCGTGCGCGGCCTGTCACCCGGCGCGCCCGTGGATTTCCGCGGCGTGATCGTGGGCCAGGTGCGCTCGATCGGCATCGAATACCAGAGTGAGAAGAAGGCCTTCCGCCTGCCAGTGGTGGTGGAACTGTATCCCTCGCGCATGGGCTTTCGCGCGCGCGACATGGAGGACATCAACCGCGCCCGCAATATCGTCCAGACGTTGATCAAGCGCGGCATGCGCGCGCAGTTGCGCACCGGCAACCTGCTGACCGGCCAGCTCTATGTGGCGCTGGATTTCTTCCCCAAGGCGCCGCCGGCCAGCGTCAACCCGGATGGCCCCATGCCTGAGCTGCCCACCACGCCGGGCGCGTTCGACGAGCTGCAGGCCAAGCTGGGCGATATCGTCAACAAGATCGACAAGGTGCCGTTCGACCAGATCGGCCAGGACCTGCGCACGTCGATGGCCACGCTCAACACCATGATGGCCAGCGCCGACAAGCTGGTCGCCCAGCTCAACGGCGACGTGGCGCCGCAAGTGCTGGCCGCGCTGCAGGACGCGCGCAAGACGCTGAATTCCGCCAACGGCACGCTCGCCTCGGATGCGCCGCTGCAACAAGACACGCGCCGCATGATGCAGGAGCTGACGCGCACCGCGGTGTCGCTGCGCACGCTGACCGAATACCTGGAACGCCACCCCGAAGCCCTGGTGCGCGGCAAGCCGGAGAAATGATGATGACCCGCATAGAGATGACCCGCCACCGCCTGTTGCTGCCCCTCTCGCTCGCCGCCGCGCTGCTGGCGGGCTGCGCCTCGCCCGATCCGCGCTACTACACGCTGGCGCAGGGTCCCGCTACCGCTACCAGCCCTGAAGGACAGGCCGCTGCGCCGGCGCGGGCGCCGCAGGCACAGCCGGTGTGGATCGAGGTTGCGCCGGTGCGGGTGCCTGAACGCCTCAACCGGCCACAGCTTGTGGTGCGTGACGGGAAGGATGGCAACGAGCTAAGGCTGCTGGACCTGTCGCGCTGGTCCGCGCCGCTGCCGGATGAGCTGCGCGACGCGCTGTCGCAGCAACTGCAGGCCAGGCTGGGTGCGGTCGATACCTACCAGCAAGGCTTGTCGGAAGTGGAGCCTGTGTTTCGCATCACCACCGAAGTGGTGCGGCTGGATGCGGACGTGGGCCAGCGCGCCGGCGCCGTCATCAACTGGACCGTGCGCCGCCTGCCCGACGGCAAGGTCAAGGCCGGCCGCACGCAGGCCGAGTTGCCCGCGCCAGGCGCGGTGGACGGTGTAGTGGCGGCTTACCGCCAGATCGTGGCTAGCACCGCGGACGATATCGCGGCCGGCGTGGAAACACTGCGCCGAGGCACGGTGAAGTAGCGGCGCGGCGGGACGCAGGTCCCGCCCGCGCCAGCATCAATCCTCCGCCGGCACCCACGCGACCCGGCAACTGCGCCGGCGCTCCGCCTCGGCCATGGCCGCCAGGCATGCCTCGGCATCTCCCGCCACCAGCTTGGCCGAGCAGGCCAGCATCAGGTTCTTGCCCAGGCCGAAATCTTCCACCACGAAGCCGCGCGCATCGAGCCGCTCGCCCTTGCCGTGCGTTGCATCGGTGGCAACGGCCACGCGGTCCAGCAACGTGCCGCGGTCGCCGCTGTGGCCCCATACCGGCTTTTGCAGCGCAATCGCGAACCCCACCTCGAACGCCGTGCCGGAGTCCGGCTCGCCCGGGCCGCGGAAATCGTCGAGGTTGGCCATCACCATGTCGGCGCGGCGCAGCAGGTTGATGTTCGCTTCGTAGATCCAGCGCGCGGTATCGGGGCCGGAAAGGCCCGCCGGGGCGGCTTTGTCGAGGGGGTAGAGGCCGAGGAAGCCGTAATGGGCGCAGCGGGCCTTGAGGGTCTCGCCATAGGCGATGGCGTCTTTGCGGAATACGTCGAAGCCGGCAAGGTAGATGGTTTTCATTGAGCGTGGGCGGGATGGCGGACGTTGATGCTGCTGAGCATAGCGCATGTGTTTGAAGCGTTTGCGACAGCTTCAAACCCAACGTCAGACCTGAACCGCAGCCCACCGCCCCTCGCCGGGCGGCGGCCTGCGTTCGTGCCCCCGGGCCTCACGCGGGCGGCGAGACATCCTTGAATGCGCTCTTGAGCATCTGCCGCAGTTCGGGGCCATCCTGGTGCTGGTGCACCTGCACCGCATGCTGGACCGCGACTTCGAGCAGTTCGTCTTCCGTGTCGGCGCTCAATGCCACCGTGCACTTGGACTGGCTCGGAAACTCGCGGCAATCGATATATTTGCGTCCCATCATTGCCTCCTGACGCGTGAGGTGAGATGGCGCCGCCAGGGCAGCGGGCGCCTGATCCAGTATAGGACCGGCGCGGTACGCGAGGGGCCGGCCAGCGCGTCAAAGTACCGGCGTGATCACCTTGCCCGTGCCGAGGAACGCATCGAGGTTGTCGAACACCAGGCCGGCCATGGCGGCGCGGGTTTCATGCGTGCCGCTGGCCACATGCGGGGCCAGCACGACGTTGTCCTGCGCGAACAGCGCCTCAGGCACTTCCGGCTCGGCGCGGAACACGTCCAGCCCGGCACCGCCCAGGCGGCCGTCGCGCAAGGCCGCCACCAGCGCGTCTTCGTCCACCACGCTGCCGCGCGACACATTGACCAGGATGCCCTTGGGGCCCAGCGCCGCGATGATCTCGGCGGACACCAGCCCTTCGGTCTCGGGGCCGCCCACGCAAGTGACAGCCAGGAAATCCGCCCAGCCGGCCAGCGCCTTCAGGTCCGGCTCGTGGCGCCACGGCGCGCCGTCGCGCGCTCGGCGGTTGTGGTACGCGATGTCCATGCCGAAGCCGGTGGCGCGCTGCGCCACTTTCTCGCCGATGCGGCCCAGGCCGAGGATGCCGAGCTTCTTGCCGGAGACGCGGGTGGTCAGCGGGAAGTTGTCCTTGCCCCACTTGCCGGCGCGCACGAAGCGGTCGCCATGGGCGATGCCGCGGGCGGCGTCGAGCAGCAGGCCGAAGGCGAGGTCGGCCACGCAATCGTTGAGCACGTCGGGCGTGTTGCTGACCTGGATGCCGCGTGCGCGGGCCGCGTCCAGCGCGATCGAGTCATAGCCCACGCCAAAGCTCACGATGGCTTCGAGCTTCGGCATGGCCGCGATCGCCTCGGCGGTGATGCCGTGGCGCGCCGACGTCACCACCACGCGCGCCTGCTGCGCGTGCTCGCGCAGCCACGCCAGCGGCTCGGCCTGCTCCCACAGCGGCACGGCCTGGTACTGCTCGCGCAGGCGGGAATTGATCTGCGGCGCGAGGGGGCCGATCTGGATAAGCGTGGCTTGGGACATGGGTGCGAGGCGAGGGAAAAGGTTGCGGCGTTGGATGGTAGCGCGATCATAGCGCGTCCTGCGCCGCGCCGCAGCGCAGGACGCTCGACTCAGGCGCTGTCGCGCTGGATGACCTCGAACCCCAGGTCGATGATGCGCTCCCCCACCTCGCGCCCGTCGATGCGCGCCAGCAGGCATTCGGCGGCGGTGCGGCCGATGGCCGGGCCGTCGATGCGCACGGTCGAGAGCGACGGGTAAGTGTGCGCGGCAAAGTTGAGGTCGCCAAAGCCCATCACCGCGAGCTGCTCCGGCACCTTCAGCCCGCGCGCG
>NZ_BAAILO010000662.1:7248-9673 GCF_054589115.1 Cupriavidus sp. 8B
GCACCCTGCGCCAGCGTGTCCGAGCTGCAGAACACCACGTCCGGCCGCGCGCCGCCGTCGAGCAGCCGCGCCAGCCCCTCGCGGCCCAGCCCCAGGCTGGACGGCGCCGGCACGATGCTGCTCGGCACTTCCGTGATGCCGTAGCGGCCGAAGGCCTCGAGAAAGCCCAGGCGGCGCGACTCGGCGCGCTGGTCGCTGGCCGACAGGATGGCGGGCTTGCGATAGCCGCGCGCATACAGGAACTCGGCCACCGTCTGTCCCACCTTCTCGTGCGAGAAACCCACCAGCATGTCGATCGGCGTGGGCGTGATGTCCCAGGTCTCCACCACCGGCACGCGCGCGCCCAGCAGGCGGCGGCGCGTGTCGGCGGTGTGCGCGATGCCGGTCAGCACGATGCCGTCCGGGCGGCGCGAGAGGATGGCGGCCAGCAGGTCCTGCTCGCGCGTGGCGGCATAGCCCGACAGGCCCAGCATCATCTGGTAGCCCGCTTGCGAGAAGCGGTCGGTCAGCGCCTGGATGGTGTCCGCGAAGATCGAGTTGGCGATGGTCGGCACGATGGCCGCGATCAGCCGGCTGCGCCGCGAGGCCAGGCCGCCGGCCAGCAGGTTGGGCACATAGCCGGTGCGCTGGATGGCCTCCTGCACGCGCGCCACGGTACCCGCCGAGACCAGCCCGGGCTGGTTGACCACGCGCGACACGGTGATCGGCGAGACGCCCGCGATCTTGGCCACGTCGGCCAGCGTGACGCTGCCGGTGGCGCGGCCCGCGGGAGCTGGCGGGGGCGCGGTGCGAGGGGTGGTCGGCTTGCGGGATGAGGCCATGAATGTGGTGAAGGAAGCAATAAAAGCCAGCTGGCCGCAGGGTCGGCACGGCCAGCGTGGCCGCCATGATAGCGCCGGCGCCGCGGGGCGGGCTGCAATGCCGGCCCGCGCGACGGGTTAACCCCGAGCAGGCATGCGTTGTGATCGACAAATGACAGCGCTATCATCTGCAGTCTTCGGGGCCGGGGAAGCACCGCCGTCGCACGCCGAGGCCGGACAAAAAACAGACGTCGACACGACGCTACCAATCAGATGAGACAGCCCATGCCCACACCCCCCGCCAACTCCGCGCCACAAGACCGGCAAGACAGGCAAGACCGGCCCGCCAAGCGCCCCGAGGAACTGCGCAGCCACCGCTGGTACGGCGCCAACGACCTGCGCGCCTTCGGCCACCGCTCGCGCACCGCGCAGATGGGCTACAACCGCGCCGACTACGCCGGCAAGCCGGTGATCGCCATCATCAACACGTGGAGCGACATCAACCCCTGCCACAGCCACTTCCGCCAGCGTGCCGAAGAGGTCAAGCGCGGCATCTGGCAGGCCGGCGGGTTCCCGGTGGAGATGCCGGCGATGAGCCTGTCCGAGCCGTTCCAGAAGCCCACCACCATGCTGTACCGCAACCTGCTGGCGATGGAGACGGAGGAGCTGCTGCGCTCCTACCCTGCCGATGGCTGCGTGCTGCTGGGCGGCTGCGACAAGACCACCCCCGCCCTGCTGATGGGCGCGCTGGCGATGGACCTGCCGACCATCTTCGTGCCGGCCGGGCCGATGCTGCGCGGCAACTGGAATGGCGTCACGCTGGGCTCGGGCTCGGATACGTGGAAATACTGGGCCGAGCTGCGCGCGGGCAATATCACCGAGCAGGACTGGCAGGGCATCGAGGATGGCATCGCGCGTTCGCCCGGGCACTGCATGACGATGGGCACCGCGTCGACCATGACGGCCGTGGTGGAGGCCATTGGCATGTGCCTGTCCGGCGCCTCGTCGATTCCCGCGCCGGATTCGCGCCACGCACAGATGGCCTCGCTGTCGGGCCGGCGCATTGTCGAGATGGTGTGGCAGGACCTGAAGCCGTCAGAGATCGTCACGCCTGCCGCCATCGACAACGGCGTGCGCACCGCGCTGGCGCTGTCCGGCTCCACCAATGCCATCGTCCACCTGATCGCCCTGGCGCGCCGCGCCGGCCATGCGCTCTCGCTGGACCGCTACGACGCGCTCGCGCGCGGCACGCCGGTGCTGGCCAATATCCGTCCGTCGGGCCAGTACCTGATGGAAGACTTCTACTACGCCGGCGGCCTGCGCGCGATGCTGGCGCAGATGGGCGACCTGCTCGATACGCGCACGCTCACCGTCGACGGCCGCACGCTCGGCGGGAACCTGGAAGGCGCCCGCGTCTTCAACGACGACGTGATCCGCCCGCGCGACAAGCCGCTCGTGGCCAGCGACGGCCTGGCGGTACTGCGCGGCAACCTCGCCCCGGACGGCGCCGTGATCAAGCCCCCCGCGGCGCAGCAGGACCTGCTGCGCCACACCGGCCGCGCCGTGGTGTTCCGCGACTACAACGACATGGCGGCGCGCATCGACGACCCAGCGCTGGACATCGA
>NZ_BAAILO010000662.1:9754-17697 GCF_054589115.1 Cupriavidus sp. 8B
ACCTGCGTGATCGTGCTGCAGAACGCCGGCCCGCAAGGCGCCCCAGGCATGCCGGAATGGGGCCAGCTGCCGATTCCGCAGAAGCTGCTCAAGCAAGGCGTGCGCGACATGGTGCGTATTTCCGATGCGCGCATGAGTGGCACCAGCTACGGCGCATGCGTGCTGCACGTGGCGCCGGAATCCTATGTTGGCGGCCCGCTCGCCTTTGTGCGCGATGGCGACCTGATCGAGCTGGATGTCCCGGCCCGCAAGCTCAACCTGCTGATCGGCGACGAGGAGATGGCGCGCCGCAGCGCTGCGTGGGTCGCGCCCGTGCCCAAGTTCGAGCGTGGCTACGGCAAGCTTTACCTGCGCCATGTCAGCCAGGCGGACAAGGGCTGCGACTTTGATTTCCTGGAACCGGTCGACGCCCCGGAGAGCGGCGAGCCGGAAATCCATTGACGCTGCACCGTCCCAAGAAAAACCGAGGAGACCCAACCCCATGAAACGCCAAGCCCTTGCGCTGCTGGCCGCCGCGACGACCGTAGCTGCCGCCGCCCTCCCGCTGACCGCTTCCGCCCAGGCCAGCTGGCCCAGCAAGCCGATCGCCTACGTGGTGCCCTTCCCGCCCGGGGGCACCACCGATACCCTGGCGCGCCTGATCGGCCAGCGCCTTGGCCAGGCGCTCGGCACCACGGTGGTGGTGGAGAACCGACCCGGCGCCGGCGGCAATATCGGCTCCGACTACGCGTCCAAGGCCGCGCCCGATGGCTACACCATCCTTGGCGGCACCATCAGCTCGCACGCGATCAATGCCAGCCTGTACCCGAAGATGCCGTACGACGTGGTCAAGTCCTTCGCCCCCATCACGCTGATCGGCACCAATGCCAATGTGCTGGTGGTCGGCGCCGGCAGCCCGTTCAAGACGGTGAAGGACATCGTGACCGAAGCCAAGGCCAAGCCGGATACGCTCGCCTTCGCGTCCGCCGGCAATGGCACCTCGCAGCACCTGGCCGGCGAATTGTTCCAGAGCCTGGCTGGCATCAAGATCACGCATATTCCCTACAAGGGCAGCGGCCCGGCGATCCAGGACGTGATGGCGGGGCAGGTGCCGATGATGTTCGACACCACCGTGGTGGCGGCCCAGCATATCGATTCGGGCAAGCTGCGGGCGCTGGCGGTGACTTCCGCCAAGCGCATCAAGAGCATGCCGAACGTGCCGACGATGGCCGAGGCCGGCGTCGGCGGCTACGAACTGGAATCCTGGCAAGCCATCTTTGCCCCGGCGAATACGCCCAAGCCGATCGTGGACCGCCTGTACAAGGAGATCTCGGCGATCATCAAGACGCCGGACATGCAGGCGCGGCTGGAAAAGCTGGGGATGGAGCCGTCAGGGATGTCGCCCCAGCAGTTTGCCGAGTTCCAGCGCAGCGAGATCGTGAAGTGGGCGAAGGTGGTGAAGGCGGCGGACATCAAGATCGACTGAGCGAGATCGGCCAAGCCCGATCCCCCTTGCGCGGCCGGGCGGCGGCGGTGGCATCCACGCACGCCGCCTCGCCGCCGCCCGCGCTCCAGGACCCAACGGCTCAGGGAACCAGAGCCGGATGCTTCAGCGCATGCGCGGTCTCCGCCAGATGCGCGCGAAAACTGCCCTCATCCCGCTTCAACCCCAGCTCGCCATACCGATAGGCCATCGCCAGCGCCTGGATCGATTCCGGATGCTCGCGCTCGGCCGCGGCCTCGTACCACGCCACCGCGCGGCCCTCGTCGCGCGGCACCCCCGCACCTTCGCGATAGGCGTTGGCCAGCATGAACATCGCCTGCGCCACGCCGGCATCTGCGGCCAGCTCGAACCAGCGCGCGGCCGCGGCCGGGTCCGGCGTGCGGCCATAGCCGCCACGGTGCAGCAAGCCGAGGTAGTACGCCGCCCCGGTATTGCCCGCAGCGGCGGCCAGCTCGAAGTGGTGCCAGGCCGCCGCCACGTCGGTCGAGCGCTGCGCATCGCCGAGGAAGGCCGCCTTGCCCAGCACGAAATGCGCGCGCGCGTCGCCCGCCACGGCAGCCTGCTTCAGCCAGTCCCGGCCTTCGGCATGCGTCGCCGCATCCCCGCTTGCCCACAACGCCTCACCGAGCGCGGCCTGGGCCGCGACCTCCCCCGCCTGCGCCGCCTTTTGCAACGCCGCGAGCGCTTGCGCGTCTGCGGCCGAGCCCGCCAGCGTCTGCCACTGGGCAAGTTGCGCGTGGCGCGCACTGGCATGCTCGCGCCACGCCGAAGCCCCGCCCACGCAGCCTGCCGCCACCGCGACCGCCACCAGCGCGGCAGCGATGACCGGATGCAGGCGGCGCTGGCGGCCCTGGCGACGCCCAGGCGCGCTGCGTGCCGGCGCCATCGTTCCCTTCATTGCCGTGGTCATTGCCGCCTTACTGGTTGAGGTCGACGCTGTACAGCGACAGGTTCTTGGTGGTGTCGTAGCTCGCCTGCTCCAGCGCAATATTGGCGAGGCCCGCGGCTTGTGCCTGCGCCAGCTGGTTCGGCGCGGAAGCAAAGACCACCTTGCCGGCCGTGGCCACCTTGGTGAAGCGCCAGCTGCGCGCGGCGCCGTTGGCGGCGCGCGTGATGGAGCCGGCTTTCTTGATGTAGGCGATCAGCACATCGCGGCTGGTGTCGGGCGAGGCATAGACCGTCTTGCTGCCGTCCAGGCCGGGGAAATTGCCGCCGCCGCTGGCGCGGTAGTTGTTGGTGGCTACGATGAACTGCTGGCTGGCGTCGAGCGGCACGCCCTTGTAAGCGAGGTTCTTGATGCGGCTGCCTTCGGCTTGCGTCACGTCGATCTCGTACTGCAGGTCGGGCGAGGTGAACATGTCGAAGTTATAGCCAGGGAAGCTGCTGATGAGCTGCTGGTCGGCGGTCTTGGCCGGATCGATCAGGTTGAAGCGTTTGGCGGCGGTCTCCAGCCACGCCTTGACGTCGCTGCCGCTCACCTTCACCGCGTAGATGGTGTTGGGGTAAAGGTAGAGATCGGCCGCATTGTTGATGGCGAGGTTGCCGGACTGGACGTCGGTGTAGTCGTTGCCGCCGCCAAAGCCGCTCTTGAACGGCGCGGAGACGGACAGCACCGGCAGCGCGGCCAGCGCCGGCAGGTTGGCGGCGATGTAGTCCTTCACGTAGGCCGCCTGCGCCTGGTTGACGATCTGGATCGCGCCGGGATCGCCCACATCGGCAAAATACGTGCTCATGCGGTAGTCGGTGGTGCCGATTGGCGTCTTCACATAAGCGATGGTGGCTTGGTGCTCCGCATCGACCGCGGCGGCCACGGTGGCATCGGGGGCAACATAGCTCTTGTCGGCGTTCTGGATCGAGCGCGCCTCCACCGTGGTGGCGCTCTTGTCTACGACCCAGCGGGAACCGTCATGCGCCAGCTGCAGCTTGATCACGCCGAGGCGGCGGCCCCAGTAGTCGGCCATCACCGTGGGCACGCCGTTGACCGTGCCGCGCACCTTGTCCACGCCCGGCAGGTTGAACTGCGCTACCGTGCTGGTGGCATCGGGGAAGACCTGGTGCGAGTGGCCGATCAGCATGGCGTCCACGCCGGCCACCTTGGACAGGTGCCAGCTGCCGTTCTCCATGGTGGGCGAGTAAGCGGAGGCATCGAGCCCGCCGTGGGAGATCACCACCACCAGGTCGGCGCCCTTGGCGCGCATCTCAGGCACGAACTTCTCGGCGGTTTCCTTCACGCCCTCCGTGTAGACCTTGCCGTCGAGCCAGCGCTTGTCCCAGCTCATGATCGCGGGCGGCGTGAAACCGATGATGCCGACCTTGACCGGCACCGTGACGGCCTTGCCGTCGGGCCCGGTGGCGGTGATCTGGCGGGTGATGATGGTGTACGGCTGGAACAGCGGCGCGCGCGTGCGCACGCTGTACACGTTGGCCAGCACCTGCGGGAAGGCCGGCCCGGCGCACGGCGTCTGCACGGACGGGTCGGGCAGGCCATCCACGTTGAAGCGGTTGCCCGTGACCTGGTTCAGGTAGCCCAGGCCGTAGTTGAACTCGTGGTTGCCGATGCCGCCGCCGTCGAACTTCGCGGCGTTCATCACCTTGTACATGGCCAGCGTCTCGCCGCACTTGAGCGGGTTGACCTGGGCCTGGTAGTCGGCAAGCGCCGTGCCCTGGACGGTGTCGCCGTTGTCCAGCAACAAGGTGTTGGGAAACTCGGTGCGCGCCTGCTTGATCAGGGTTGCCACGCGCTCGAAGCCGAAGGACTTGTCCTCGGCCAGCTTGAAGTAGTCGTAGCTGCGCACATTGGTGTGCAGGTCAGTGGTCTCCAGCAAGGCCAGCGTGGCCTTGGTGCCGGCCGAGACGCTATCGGCCTGCGGCGTGACACCGGTGCCCGTGCCGGGGCTGGCGGGGCTGTCGTCGGAGCCGCAGGCGGCCAGCAGCGCGGTGGCCGCGATGGCGGCGGCGACCGCGGCCACGGTGGATACGGTGGACACGGCGAGGATGGGGGACGAAGCGGGCGCGGCGCGCGCAGGTAGAACGTCGGTCGGACGGCGGTGCATTTGTGGCTCCCTTCTTTCTTGTTGTGCCTGGAGCCGGACATTGTCCCGAGCGCAAATGGCAGCAGAGTGACGCGCGCGTTACACCGTCGTGACGGCCACCATCGGGTGGGGCGCGGAGCGGGGGACTCTGCCCATATGCCCTGTCCTGACCAGAAGTGCCATTGACGGCGCGTTATATACCGTCATATATTGCGCTTTTGGCGAACACTTCCTGTTTGCCCCGCCTGCCCTCCAACCCTCGCCCCGCCATGCCCATGCACCCGATCTCCGCTCCGCAGCCTGCCCAGTCCCGCCCACCGCGCGGCGCCCGACGGAGCGCCGCGCTGGCGGCCGGCCTGCTGCTGTCCGCCACGCTGGCGCTGTCCGCGCCGGCCGCCTTCGGCGCCGACCTGGTGGTCTCCGCCGCGGCCAGCCTGACCAATGCCTTCAAGTCGCTCGCCGAATCCTATGAACGCGCGCATCCCCAGACCAAGGTGATCCTCAACTTCGGTGCCTCCGACGTGCTGATGCAGCAGATCGTCAACGGCGCGCCGGCCGATGTGTTTGCCTCGGCCGACCAGGACGCCATGAACAAGGCCGTGGCCGAGCGCGTGGTGCAGCCTGCGTCGCGCCGCGATTTCGCGGCCAACCAGCTGGCGCTGATCGTGCCGGCGGACAGCAAGCTGGACTTGAGCAAGCTGCAGGACCTGGCCCGCCCCGAGTTCAAGCGCGTGGCCTTCGGTAACCCGGCGTCGGTGCCGGTGGGCCGCTACACCAAGGGCGCGCTGGAAGCGGCGGGCGTGTGGGATGCGGTATCGGCCAAGGGCGTGATGGCGCAGAACGTGCGCCAGAGCCTGGACTATGTGGCCCGCGGCGAAGTCGATGCCGGCTTCGTCTTTGCCACCGATGCGGCGATCATGCCGGAGAAGGTCAAGGTGGCGCTGCGGGTGCCGACGCGCCAGCCGGTCACCTATCCGATCGCCATCACCTCGCAATCGAAGCAGCCCGCCGAAGCCGCGGCATTCCTCGGCTACGTGACCTCGCCGGAAGGGCAAGCGGTGCTGGCCAAGTATGGTTTTCTCAAGCCGTAAGCCGTAAGCCGTGAGCCGTAATCCGTAAGCCATAATCCGTAGTCCTTACCCGCAGCCCCGGCGCCTGCGCGCGCCGCCAACCTGAATCCACCTCATCGCCTGCCTGGCTTCGCCGGCAGGCGTCCATGCTGATGACCTCCCTGGAAGCTGTCTGGGTCCCGCTCTCGCTCTCGCTCAAAGTAGCGGGCTGGGCCACCGTGCTCAATGCCGTGCTCGGCGTGGGCGCGGCCTTTGCGCTATCGCGCTGGCAATCGGCCGCGCGCGACGTGGTCGACGCCCTGCTCACGCTCCCGCTGGTGCTGCCGCCCACCGTGCTCGGCTACTACCTGCTGGTGCTGGTCGGGCGCCGCGGCGTCTTTGGCGAGTGGCTCGGGCGGCTCGGCATCGAACTGGTCTTTACCTGGCAAGGCGCGGTGCTGGCCTCCACCATCGTGGCCTTCCCGCTCGTGCTGAAGTCGGCACGCACCGCCTTCGAAGGGGTTGACTCCCAGCTGGAGGACGCCGCGCGCGTGCTCGGCACGTCCGAGGCTGGCATCTTCTTTCGCGTAACGCTGCCGCTGGCGTCGCGCGGCATCATCGCCGGCGTGCTGCTGGCCTTTGCCCGCGCGCTGGGCGAGTTCGGCGCCACGCTGATGGTGGCCGGCAACCTGCCCGGGCGCACGCAAACGCTGTCGGTCGCCATCTACGAGGCCGTGCAGGCCGGCGACGACAACACCTCGACCCTGCTGGTGCTGGTCACCTCCGTCACCTGCGTGGTGCTGCTGGTGGCCGCCGGGCGGCTGGTGCCGCCCACCCGCAAAATGTACCGGTAGACCGCCATGACCATGCACGTCACCGTACGCAAGCAGCTCGGTTCCGCCGACCGCCATTTCGGGCTGGATATCGCCTTTGACTCGGAGAGCAAGCGCATTGCCCTGTTCGGCCCCTCCGGCGCGGGCAAGAGCCTGACGCTGCGCGCCATCGCCGGATTGCTCACGCCCGACAGCGGCCACATCGCGCTCAACGGCCGCACCTTGTTCGACAGCGAGACGCGCGTCAATGTGCGCCCGCAGGAGCGGCGCGTAGCCTACCTGTTCCAGGACTACGCCCTGTTCCCGCATCTGACGGTCGCGCAGAACATTGCCTTTGGCCTGGAGCGCGGCTGGCGCAACCCGCGCCGCAATACGCACCACCCGGAAGCGCAGCGCTGGATCGATGCGTTCGGCCTCGGCGCGATCACCGGCAACTATCCCGGCGAGATCTCGGGCGGCCAGAAGCAACGCGCCGCGCTGGCGCGCGCGCTGGCGGCGCGGCCCGACATCGTGCTGCTGGACGAACCGTTCTCCGCGCTGGACCCGGCGCTGCGCGTGCGCATGCGCGCCGAGCTGCGCGCGCTGCAGGCCAGCCTGGAAGTGCCGATGCTGGTGATCTCGCACGACCCCGACGACGTGGAAGCCCTCGGCGACCACGTGCTGGAAGTGCGCGAAGGCCGTATCTTTGGCGCCGCGCCCGTGAAGGGGCATCCGCAGGTGTACGCGCCGGCTTCCGCGAGCGCGGTCTGAGGCCGGCTCAGGCCCCGGCCGCGCGCAGCAGGTCCACGTAGGCGGCGTCGATCCATTGCCCCGGCGCTACGCCTAGCTTGCCCAGAAGCGCATGCGCCTCGGCAACGCCGGCCTCTGCCGGCTCGCCCTGCGCCAGCACCACCTCGAGCTCCAGGAAATCCCCCAGCCCCTCCACGCGGTCCAGATGCACGCGCGTGCGGCCCACCAGGAACAAGGTGCGCGCCTTGCGCAAGCGCCCGTTCTCGCCCCACGCCGCCGTCAGAGCGGCACGCAGGGAATCGGGCTCGGCCGTGGGCGAGATGATGTAGTGGCTCTCCTTGGGTCCGGCCTGGTCGGCGCGCGCGTAGAAGATCAACTGGCCATCGCCGGACGGGAAGGCACGCAGCTTGAGCCGGCCGTTGGGGCAGACGAAGAAGGTGTCGTCCTGCAAGATCAGCTCCGGGCCATGATCGGCCAGCGGCGCAACCAGCGGCACCAATGTGTCCACGCTGTCGATATGCGCCTTGATTTCTATGTTTCTTGGCATGGGTCTCAGGAAAACAGCGGTTTTGCGGCAATCCCCCGCATGGTGATACCGATGACGATCTCCAGCACGCGCCATGCCGGGATGGAACGGCCCGGCGCAAATGCTGCTTCCTGCAGATTTCTGTGAATCATCAATGGGTACTTGGATCTTGGTTTGGGCTGGACTGCTTTGCAGAGCGGACTCCAGCACTGATTTTCTCCCTTCTCCCGCATGGCGGGAGGGGGGTGGGGGGAGCGACACCTCACTTCGAGCCAGCGCCCGGGGGGGGGG
>NZ_BAAILO010000662.1:17923-18086 GCF_054589115.1 Cupriavidus sp. 8B
CGTCGGCAGGCAAAAAGAGCGGAAAAGAGGGGGCCATGTCTGAGCATCGCCTCAAGGCGATGTGAGTTTTGTAGTGGTCAAGTTTTTTCGGACAGGCTGATAGGTTGTTTTGCTGTTGGCTTGGCCTCATAAGCGGTAGGCGAGACATAGCCGAGGGTTGAGT
>NZ_BAAILO010000663.1:0-259 GCF_054589115.1 Cupriavidus sp. 8B
CTGCCTGGCGATGTGGATGGTGATGACCAGGTGCCCGTCTCTGACGCGGCTCTGATGCTTGTCCGAGCGGACGATGAACTGATTGTCGCAACGCGACACGCCGTGCCGAAAGTACTTGCGCATCATCCGGTGCAGGTACTTGTCTTCGAGCCACTTGTCACTCTTGAGCAGGGTATAGAGCCGCTTTCGCTCTGCCTCGTCGGAGGTCCGCTGCGCGATGGCTTGTCGCACCTTCGCGCAGGCAGCCGCCTTGTATGTC
>NZ_BAAILO010000664.1:0-43084 GCF_054589115.1 Cupriavidus sp. 8B
CGGCGGCACGCCCGCCACGCGGCGAGCCCACGAACATAAAATTCGCTCTGCCAACGGCAATTGGGCGGATGGCGCGCTCGAGGCGATTGTTGTCCGGCTCCAGGATACCGCTTTCGGTGTAGCGCACGAGGGCCTGCCAATGTCGTAGTGCATAGCCGAAGGCCTGCTCCAACGGCTGCTTGGCCAGCAAGCCATGGGCATTGCCTAGCAGCCACTGGTGGAACTGGGCGAGCAGCGGCACGGATTGCGCCTGCCGCACGGCCAGTTTGTGATCCGGTGGCTTGTCCTTGATGCCGGCCTCGATGGCATACAACTGGGCGATCCACGCCAGCGCCTGCGCGGCCAACCCAAGCGCCTTCTGCACCTTGGCGATCTCAAAGAAGCGTCTCCTGCAATGCGCCCAGCAACCGACTTCGATGATGCGGCCGGTGCGATAGAGGGCATCGTGACCACTGTAGGCGTCGGCCTGCAGGTACCCCCGATAGTCGCGCAGGAAGGTGAGTGGATGGGTGGCGGCACGGGATTCGGCGAACTCGAACATGACCGCCGGCGGGTGATCGACCCACAGCCCGTTCTCCTGCCGCTGTCCGGCTCCGAGGTAGCCCCACAGGTGTGCCTGCTTGGTGGTGGCGCGCCCGCGTTCGAGCAATGGCAGCGTGGTGTCATCAAGGTGCAGGCGTGGTGCTTGTAGGATGTGAATGCGCAAGGATGGTAAGAGCGTCTGCAGCAACTCGGCCGACCCCAGCTTCCATTCGCACAGTGTGGCACGCGGCAGATGAATGCCCAGGCGGGCGTAGCCCATCTCCTGCCGGTGGATCGGCAAGTGGTCCACAAAGGTATTGACCTGGATGTTGGCGAGCAGGCCCGCGCTGGCGTTGCTCTTGGGTAACGGCGAGGGCTGCGCGGTGGCGGTCACGATGGTGGACTCACCATTCTTCATGGCCGCATACTTGAAGCGGATGTGCTCGATCACGCTGAGCTTTGCCGGCTCGTAGTGCAGCGTCTCGCTGCGCTCCTCGCCGATGCGCTGCAGTGAATCGAAGGCGGCCTTCTCTGCCGCGGACAGATCGTATTCGATCCGCGTGCGCGGCAGATCCTTGGGCAGTGCCGGGCGCCCCTTGCGGGTGTGGCCCGCCACCTTGATCTCTGCGGCGGTTGGCGGTGACGGCAGATCGAGCGGTACGGCAAAGAGTTCAGCCTGACACGGCAGACGCTCGGAACTGGCGCCGAACTGCGCGCGGTTAAGCTGCGCGATCTGGTGCTTCAATATCTCCAGTTGCTCCCACAGCGCTCGGGCGACCCGGTTCTGCTCCAGCGCGAGGGTACGTACCGCCTCGAGATCGGCTGGCAGGTCGGAGGGTGTCAGTACCGGAAGCATGGCGCCATGATGCGCCAGCGCCGGCAGGTTTACAAGTCACAAGATGCGCGTGGCCGTGACAGTGCGGTGGGGCCGAACCGCAGGGATCTCGATGCCTTCGAGCCAAGCGTTCAATTCGGCCAGCGTGAAGCCACGCTGGGCTAGCGTCGCCGGCGAAGGAAACCGGCCGCGCGAAAGCCGCTTGTACCACAACGCGAAGCCGGTGCGGTCCCAATACAGAATCTTGACCTTCGATCGATCGCGCCCGACGAAGACAAACAGGTGGCCCGACAGGGGACTCTTGGCCAGCAGCGGCTCCACCAGATATGATAGGCCGTCGATGGACTTGCGCATGTCGACCGCGTCACGGCAGATGAAAGCCTGCACATCGCCGCTGATCAGCACCGGCCTCCTCCCAACTGGCCCAGCACGAAGCGCACGATGCGTTCGGCATGCACCCCGGCCATCTCGATACGTGCGCCGCCGAGCGTGACGACCACTTGGTCGCGTGACTTCGATGGTGCCGGGTCGCTCGCCGGCAGGACATTCGGTAGCGCTGTCGTTGCCGCGGCGATGAACGCCGTATCCGGGGTCACTGCCATGGGCGGCGTCACCGGTGGCTCGTGGTTCAATCGCTTGCGCCACAGACCGAAGGTGCTAACGGCCAAGCCGTGCTGTCGGCAGAAGGCGCGGATGCTCCCGCCGCTGTTCCGCCATTGCGCCAGCAGATCGCGCCAGAAAGCCTCATCGTGGCGGTCATACCTTGCCCCGGCTCGTCCCCTCTTACCTTCCCGCTGATCGGCCATCGCTTCACTCCCAGAGATCGTGAAGCTCCTACCTTCTCATCGCCGCCCTCTACTCGCCAGACGGGTTCCGCTGACGGTTACGCAGTACGCGGCGATGGCGAAGGCGTCGGGACTGGATTGGCCGCTGGCAGAAAGTCTTGACGAGGACGCCCTGGAGCAGCGGCTGTTCGGCGCGCAGAAGCCGGCCAACAGCGCGGGCGGTCGAGTGACACCGGACTTCGCCTACTTGCATCGCGAGTTGCGCCGCAAGGGCGTGACGTTGCAGTTGCTCTGGGAGGAATACCTGGAGGCGAATCCAAGTGTCCCAATCTACCAGTACACACAGTTCTGCTGTCGCTACCGGGACTGGGCGGCGACGCTCAAGCGGTCCATGCGCCAGCATCACAATGCTGGCGAGAAGCTGTTCGCGGACTTCGCCGGCCCGATGGTTCCGATTCTCAACCCCGAAGGCGGCACTGCCTTCGAGGCCAGTATCTTCGTCGCTGTGCTGGGCGCGTCGAACTACACCTACGCGTGCGCCACCCGCGGCCAGACCACTGCCGACTGGATTGGCGGCATGGTTTGCGCCATGGAGTTCATCGGCGGCGTGCCGGAGTTGCTGGTGCCGGACAACCCGCGAGCGCTGGTCGCTCGGCCGGACCGGTACGAGCCTGTGCTATCCCGAACCGCCGAGGACTTCGTCCATCACTACAGCACGGCCATGCTGCCGGCACGGCCACGTAAGCCTCAGGATAAGGCCAAGGTCGAAACCGGTGTGTTGATCGTCGAGCGCTGGATCCTGGCACGGCTGCGCAACCACCGCTTCTACAGCTTGGCCGAGCTCAATAAGGCCATCAAGAAGCTCGTCGTCGACCTGAACAGCCGCCCCTTCAAGAAGCTGCTCGGCACGCGACGGGAATGGTTCGAACGGCTAGATCGCCCGGTGCTGCGCGCGCTGCCGGAGCGGCGCTATGAGGTGGCGACGTTCAAGCAGTGCCGGGTCAACGTCGACTACCACGTCGAGATCGACGGCCATTACTACAGCGTGCCACATGCCCTGGTGCGCAAGGCGGTGGAGGCTCGCGTGACGCGCCACACCATCGAGATCCTGTACGGCGGCAAGCGCGTGGCTCTGCACGCGCGCAATACCCGCAAGGGCAGCCACAGCACGGTCAAGGACCATATGCCGGCGGCGCACCGCGCCCACCTCGAATGGACGCCGGGCCGGCTGCTGAACTGGGCGGCTTCGATCGGTCCGAGTGTCGCCGTCATCGTCGAATACCAGCTCACCAGCAGGCCGCATCCCGAAATGGGCTACCGCGCCTGTCTGGGCCTGCTCAGCCTGGCGCGGAAGTACGGCAAGGACCGGCTGGAAGCGGCCAGCGCTCGCGCCGTCGCCATTGGCTCGCTCACACGCAAGTCGGTGCTATCCATCCTTGAAAACCATCTGGACCGGCAAGCCACTCTGCCGGGATCTCAGTCTGAGTGGCATTCCCCCATGCATGACAACGTGCGTGGCCCTGACTACTACCATTAGGAAAATACATGCTGATGCAACACACCGTTGGCCAACTCAAGGCACTCAAGCTCGACGGGATGGCCCGGGCCTTCGAAGAGCAGTCTGCTCTGACAGCCAGCACCAGCCTGCCATTCGAGGAACGCTTCTCGATGCTGGTCGATCGGGAGATCGCCTGGCGCGACACCCGGCGGCTGGAGCGCCTGCTGCGCGCGGCCAAACTCAAGCATACCCAGGCATGCGTCGAAGATGTGATCTATGACGGCAGCCGGGGCCTTGATCAGCGGCTCGTCGCCACCCTGGCCAGTTGCGACTGGATCCGTAACGCACAGAGCCTGATCCTGACCGGGCCGACCGGCGCCGGCAAGTCCTGGCTGGCTTGTGCGTTCGGTCAGCAGGCCTGTCGGCAAGGGTTCTCGGTGCTCTATCAGAGGGTGCCGAGGTTGTTTGAGGAACTGCAGATCGCCCACGGCGATGGCAGCTTTACCCGGCGCCTGGCGCAACTGGCGCGGATCGATGTGCTGATCCTTGACGATTGGGGCTTGCAGGAGCCTTCCGAGAGCGCACGCGGTGATCTGCTGGAAGTCCTCGATGACCGTGTCGGCACGCGTTCGACCATCGTGACCAGCCAGTTACCGATCGAGCATTGGCACCAATGGCTCAATGACCCGACGCTCGCCGACGCCATCCTGGACCGGCTAGTTCACCAGGCCCACAAGGTGCCGCTCAAGGGCGAGTCG
Source organism: Cupriavidus sp. 8B (assembly GCF_054589115.1). NCBI lineage: Bacteria > Pseudomonadati > Pseudomonadota > Betaproteobacteria > Burkholderiales > Burkholderiaceae > Cupriavidus > Cupriavidus sp. 8B. The sequence continues at coordinate 4,399 of NZ_BAAILO010000664.1, forward strand.
ATGCGCAAGCGGGCATCAACAGATACCAAGAAGCGGGGATCGTGATCACCTACGCTACAATCTCATGACCGCGCAGTACCACCTTCCTTCCCTGATCACGTTCACCGAAACGGCCGATCACCTTCACCGAAATCCGCACGTGTGATCGCCATGCGGGCGCGCAAGTGCTGTGCCCCAGGTGTCTAAGGAGGCAGCCCCGTAGGCGCGCACCAGAGCGACGGCAAGCGCCGTCTCGGCCGTGGCGACGGCCTGGCTAATCAGTCTTTTTAGTGCGCGGTCATGGGGTATCAGTATCCGATGCTCATACAGCCAGCGCTTCAGTTCATGGAACAGCTCGGTGCGGCTCGGCTGTCCCGTCAATCGTTCCTTGAGCCAGCGCGTGACGTAGCGGCGCTGGTGCTCAGCCATCGGACTGAAGCCGAGGGCTTGGTAGGCCAGCATCTGGTGATTTGACAGTGTATCGGTGCGCCCATCGTAGAGTGCGTTGAGCGTGCCCATGTCCGGCGGCGTCACACCAACCTGGACACCGACATGCGCCCAGAGAAATCTGGGCACCTGCTTGCAGGCGTCAAGCGTACGTCCCGTCATGCGGATAAAGCCGATGTGTACGGCAACGGCCAAGCGATACAAGGGACTGCGCCGAGCATCAATCAGTGCGCGTTCCTTGGAGGAGTAGGTGAAGAACGTGGCAAGCTCGAACTCGCTGAGTTCCCGTGGGATCTGCCGCATCCCGAGGTAGGCCAACCGCCAGTGATCCATCGCGCTTCTCCCACGCGTGAGACGGACTGCGGAGGGTAGCGGCAATGAGAGGTAGTCGCAACGTTCAACACTATAATATGCTGCTTGCGGCACTTCAAGGACTAGGGTGGGGCAGACAGCAACCTATTGATTTATTGGCATTTTCTTAGGTGGCAGGCCGGAAACCCGCATGGCTACAAGGGGCGGCTACCCCGGTAAACTGCAGCAAAAGCAAAGGGAGACCTGTTTCCGGCGTTTCATAATGCGAAGTCAGCCGGCGGAGCCCGTCGTACTGCGGCGTGACAGCGTCAGTTGCACATTGGATTTGGTCCAGCCGAGGGCTTGATGGCAGCTGTAGAGGCGTTGGAGGTGGGGCATTTCGCCGCAGCTTGATCGAACGCCGTGGCGAACGATGTGATGTCACGGGCGCTGCGTGCCGCGCTGGGCCGACCGCGACGAGGATCTGCGTGCCCGGCGAGATCCCGCCAAGAGCCTGCCTTGGTGCCCACCTGGATTGCCTAATCCACGTGCCGAAGGGCGCCAAACCTGAGTTGCACGTCCGGCGCAGCGAAACCGAGGACCAGTGGACCCGCGACACGGGCTGCCTCGCGTGCCTGCCTGCTTTTCCTCCGCTGACTGCTCGATGTCCAAGGTCTCAGCTGCCGAAGGAACCGAGAGGCCATGATTCGCCTAGTGGGCATTTTGAGGTGCATGCCGTGATCCGAGCTGGCACCGCCCCGTGCCACAGGTAAGCTGCCGGCTAAGCTGTCTAGCGATCCGGTACCGCCACGCTGGCGGCCTCTCAGAAACAGCGGCGGAAAGGCACGTAAGACTGCATCGAGCTTCAGTCAGAACGCCGATGCCAACCAGACTAACGTTGAGATATGACATAATCTCCGCGTGCCCTGCCTGCCTCGGCTCAAAGGGCCATATATGAGCGCGCGATGCAACGCTTCCCACCTCGCTACATCAGCCAAAGAATCATTACAATGATGCCCTGAATTTGCCGCTCGGATTGCTGCGTTCGGATGTGACCCGGACCTTCGCGACAACTGTCGCGGCAGGCTGCATCCACTTCCAATATGTTGCGGCGAAATAAAAGATAAACAGAGCGTTCATGAATCCAATATTACGGTGGGCAGGTAGTAAGCGCAAAGTCCTGTCTAACTTGCGTGGTCTGTCTCCCGCGTCATTCCAACGATATTTTGAGCCATTCGCAGGCTCAGCGGTCCTCTTTTTTGATCTCCTACCAAAGTCAGCGGTCTTAGGTGATTTGAATCCAGAGGTCATAGCGACATACACGGCGATCCGCGATACCCCTGAGGAAGTCTGCGATTATCTCTACTCTGTTCCGAAGACAAGGGAGGCATATTATACCCTTCGGGAACTTACGCCCGAAACCCTAACCAACACGCAACGCGCCGCCCGGTTAGTCTTTCTTATGAAGTCATGCTTCAACGGGGTATACCGAACAAACCGCCAAGGACGATTCAACGTTCCACTTGGCAGTCATTTTTTTTCCTTGCCTACACGTGATGATATCTACTCGGCATCGAATTTTCTCGCAGAGGTTGACCTGATTTGCGGTGATTTTTCTACTGCTATAAATAAAGCCCAGAGCGGAGATTTTGTCTATCTTGATCCTCCCTATAGCGATGGAAATAGATTTCGCGGAGAATATAGCTACCAGGGTTCATTTCAGTCGGCAGATCAGGAGAGACTTATCCTTGCTTGTCGGGACCTCACGGATCGCGGAGTGAAAGTGTTGTTGTCATTCAAGGAATGCGAAACACTATGTCACGGTCTAAATGACTGGTCGATGAGAAAGATAAACGTCACGAGGAGCGTAGCAGGATTTTCACACTCTCGGCGCCTTGCTAGAGAAATTCTGGCGTGCAATTACTGAACGAATGCCATGTCGAATAGTCGTGTACGCCTCGCCTTCCTTAGTGATCTGCACGCCTTCCATCCTGAGGCGAGTCGCTTAAGCGTATCGTATCTTCCAACCACCCCACGAGTTTCTGATCCAGATCCCTTTGGTAATCTACGTAAATTGATTCAACGGGAAGACTTGGAAGTTGATCTCGTCGTATGTGCTGGCGACATTTGCGATAAAGCGGATTTCCGTGGATTTCAATATGCTTGGGAGCAGTTGAACGACATAACGAAGGCATTGAATGCCAAGCAACTTATTGCGACTTGCGGCAATCACGACCTAAATTCACGCCATGTCGACTCGGCCGAGGATCCGGATCCAAAAGGAAATCTTCAAACTATTCGGCCTCAGTTTCCATTTGAATGTGATGATCTTTCAAATCATTTTTGGGCTCGGAATTTTGTACTTTTCCACCCTCTTCCTAGAGTACGTGTCTTAGTACTAAACACCAGCGCTTACCACGGCGGAAGCTCTGGCGAAGAGGTCCATGGGAGAGTATCAAAACGCACGATTGACGCAATCGAGCGTAAAATTTCTGATTCACCGAATGCGGATCTCAACATTCTGCTCTGCCATCATCACGTTCGTCCCCTCAAAGGACTCTGGGGTAATGCCCCTGACGCAGAGTTCATGCAAAAGGGCGGCGAACTATTGAGTATGCTAACTAACACGACAGTCTCTCCGTGGCTCGTCCTACATGGTCATCGTCACGTTCCCAATCTCGAACATTCGCGGGATCCCGATTGTGTGGTAGTAGGAGCCTCCAGCTTCTCAGCGCAAATTCCAGGTAAGCTTAACCAATTCCATGTTCTTGATGTTGTGGTCGACCATTCGTTGTCACAGCCACTAACTGGGACCATCGAAACGTGGAGTTGGACAATCACGGGTGGCTGGCAAAAGCGACCAGCTCAAAGCGACGAGGAGGGCTTCCCTCCCGAGTGTGGTTTTGGGTCCCAGTTTCAGCCTCGAGCCATTGCCGAGCAAATCGCACAGATGTTCACTTCCTCTCCGGACTATAAAAGCTGGAACGAAGTAATACAAAATGTTCCTGACGTTCAGCTCCTGACTCCAACACATCTGAGTCAGGTCGAGAAATTACTTGGAGCATCGAACATCAAGCTGCATCGCGATCGCGAAGGAATGCTGACGCAAGTAGGGAGGTCAGCGTGACCAAAGAGAATACCTCGTCTCCTTTCTTTGGAGCCTATAACGCACGGCATATCAATCCAGAAGAGGTTGCCCATCAATTCGTGCCTTCTGGAAAATTCTGGGAGTTGATTGAGCTACGTAATTCCCTCCTTATAGGCCCGAGAGGAAGTGGGAAAACACATCTTCTCAAAATGTTACAGCCCAAGGCACTGGCGGCATGGGATGGGGAAGAGGCTGAGCGAGCTCGAAAGAACATTGAATATTGGGGAGTTTTCACACCCGCCGATATCAATTGGAAGATACAAGTTGACCAGAAAGCCGAAAGCCTTGGAAATGGAAATGAATGGCGATTCACTAATGCAGTGTTTTTATCACATTTCAGAGAAGCATTTATTAATTCCATTTTGCAGATTACACGCGATCGACCGAGAGTCGACTTTGGTGGGTCCTCCAATAAAGTGGAAATATCAAAGGAAGATGAAGTTGCATTCTGCATTGCGCTTGCTGATGCGTGGCATTTACCGCTAGGCATTCCGTCCCTCGACGGGTTGAAGGTCGCAATTGTGGAAGAACTTGCGGAGCTTGGAGCCGCAGGATCACAAAACCAGCTATCACCGTATATAAAACGTCTATTGGGTATGAACCTTCTCGGCGTGGCCCGGGAAATTTCGGAACGATTCGTGGCGGTTACTGGCCTCTATTCCGCGAGATGGGCGTTGTGTTTTGATGAACTGGAAATTGCCCCCCAAAAGATCCAAGAAGACTTGTTCCAGTACTTGCGGTCAACTGATCAAAGATTTCTTTTCAAACTGGCAATTAGTCCATCGAATGATGCATCAGGCCTTCTAAATTCGGAAGGTGCGGCATCCGCGGGAAATGATTACGATGCAATTCCGCTATGGTTCATCGATCAGCGTGAACGCGAGCAATTTTGTTTGCGCTTGTGGGAGAAGCATGCTGTCGGCACTCCTGCGGAGCATCTACCTCCATATATCATACTTCAGCGGTCTCGATTTCAATACTCGAATCAAGAAAGTAGCCATGGTTCCAGGCGGTACAATAGTCCGAGTGGTTGGAAAAGCGACTTTCAGGAACTTGAGCGCAAGGATCCTTCCTTTGCAGAGTATCTGAGGCGGAATGGCATACGGACTGCTGCACTCGACGCCACTTCGCGGGATAAGATGAATTCCGTGGTTCGCAAGGTCGCTCCCTTAGTAGGCTTTCGAAACGCCTATCTTACCGTCTCTCGAAAAGAATCCGCAGGCAGCTCTCTCGTTCGGAAGAGCCTCAAGCGCGCGCCGCCAGATGTTTTTTCCGGTTGGGAGGCAATCTGCACGGCTACAGAAGGCAATCCTCGCTGGTTTAGCGGGATAGCCTCCCGATTGCTTCTTCGATGGAGGCAAAGCCCAAGTGGGAAGGAACTGACTCGTGAGCAGCAAGCTCACGAGCTTGAGATTTCGGCGAAGAAGTTCTTAGCTTGGATAAATGCGATACCTATAGAAAGGGCCGAGGATGTTGTTGCACAGCTTTGTCTGTATGACCTGATATCAACGGTAGCGAAATATTTCGAGCAGAGCGCGCTAGGAAAAGGCTTCACAGCTGATCCGGTGTTGGCGTTCACAGTGGACCAGGGAACGCCAGAGCCTATTCAGAAGTTGGTTATGGCGGCCTTGAACATCGGCGCGATCGTGATCTTCAATGACGAGGATATAAATTTAACTGCGGCATCTCCTGTAGGAAAGACTTTCCGACTTGTCCATCTTCTTGCGCCGCATTTCAATTTGCCCATGAGGCGAGGAAAGTCACGCAGCCTTTCAAGCATCCTGTCCAAGCAGTTTGGAGCTCTTCATAGGTATCGAGCCCCACTGAAGGCTCAAGATGGCCGAGAACGCCCGCAACAGTTAGGTCTATTCACATGAAATTCAAACGGCCGAGGTTTTATGATTTGTCTTCGGAAATATGGAAAGAGAAAGAATATGACGTTTCTATATTTGCGCTAGGATTCGAGTCACGAGCCGTTAGTATTTTGCCTTCAATTGTGGAACGAACAAAATCCAGCGTGGCCCTGGGTTTTAGCCATGGACATAAACTATCATATGAGCGAAACCAACAAGCTTTTAATGATGCAAAAACTCGAATAATTGATAATCTATCAGATCTAGAATTTGAAGAGGTCTTTCAAAATGAGATATGCTTGCTAAATGTGGAAGTTCCGACATCCATTTTTATCGATATCTCATGCTTCAGTCGTTTCAGACTTGCCGCGATCGTGCATGGACTATTCGATCGTGCGCACCGCTTCGAGGCCGGCTTAACGGTAGACTTTGCCTACTCACTGGCAAAGTTTGAGAAGCCGATCTCGAGCCGAAGACCTAACACTGTCGTGGGGCCGGCTCACCGCGCATTTGCGGGCTGGTCGCAGGGTGGGTACTCCTCAACAGCAGCAGTGCTTGGGCTGGGATATGAGCAAGATCAGGCGCTAGGGGTCGTGGAGTTTCTTCAAGCCGGGGAAGTTTGGGCATTTTCACCCAATTCCCCTGTAGAAGAGTATAAACCCGAGGTGGAGAAGGCTAACGAGTTATTGCTTTCCGAGATTCCTCGCAGTCGTGTCCTTGAGTATGACGTCTGCGCACCCACATCTGTCATCGCGAGATTGGAATCTGTTGTGCGGGGTCTTGGTGATGAACATAGCGTAGTTCTGGTGCCATTTGGCCCTAAAATCTTTGTTTTATGTTCTCTAATCGCAGCGGTTGTTCGGAGCGATGTCGCTGTCTGGCGCGTAAGCCAGGGAACCACAATCGAACCTAGTGATCGACAGGCTAGCGAAGTAAGCGTGGGACTCCGCTTGGTCTTCCCTGCTGAAGGAAGGGGCAAGCTCCCTTGAGGTTGCGGCGCGGAGCGTGAGTTTCAGATAAGCAATGGGAAGATCCAATTGGGGTACGCGCGCCTTGTTTCGTAAGCAGAACCTCTGCACTTAATGACTTCACTTCCGATAGGCGTGTGGTCGATAAAAAATAATCCAAATTCAAGATAATGTATGAAACCACTCATGTTCATTGGGTCTTCAGTTGAGGGCCTTCCGATTGCAGAGGCAATGCAACACAACTTGATGTATGCCGTCGATGCTGAACTTTGGTCCCAAGGTATCTTTGATTTATCGAAGAACACACTCGAATCACTGTTAGACAAAGCAAAGAAGTGCGATCTGGCCCTTTTTGTTTTATCCCCCGATGACATTACAAAACTCAGAAAGGAAGAATATAAAACAGCAAGAGATAATGTTCTGCTCGAACTCGGATTATTTGCGGGAACTCTTGGCAGAGAGCGGGTCTTCTTCGTCACACCATCGGATAATCAGTTCCACCTACCAACAGACTTGCTTGGGCTGACTGCTGCCTTGTACACTCCTGGCAGTCACGAGGGGAACATCAGCGCGTCGCTCGGCTCAGCAAGCACGCTCGTAAAACAGGCTATCGCGAAGCTAACAAGGCCCACACCCGCACACATCAATCTGAACGGGAAATGGCGTGGCGTTTGGGAGTTTTCCCGTGAGAGTTATCCAGCAAAGAATCCTTTCGAAGCTGAAATTTTGCATATCGGCGACCGGATTCGTACAGGTTTTCAATCAAACAACGAGCGATACGATGTTCGTGGCAACATTAATCGCGGACATTTTATTACCGGTATCTGGGGTAACCCAGACGCCGGCCCGTCATATTTTGGTCCATTCCAACTCGTAATCCACCCAGACGGGCGGACTCTATCTGGAAGATGGTCGGGATTCGGTCGCGATCTAAAAGTGGACTCTGGGGAATTCATTTGGGAGCGCATACAGGAACAATCTGCTTAGCTTCGCCAGCGGGTGGCCGGCTGTGCTGCTAGCTGGGGGAGCTTTGATTTCGGTGCAATATGCGACGGTTCGTGTTGCCGATAGGGCTGCCGGGATGTCTCTTAGCGGGTTTCAGTCCCGATCCGGACGCTCAGGCGGCAATGGCTCGCGGCTTGGCGCGGCATTGCGGAGCCGGATCATCACAAGAAAAAGGGCTTAGCGCGACATAGCCCTCAAGGCGTTCCCTTAGCGCTCTGGGGCCGCGCGAGGGCTTCTTGGGCACCGGCGCCTGGGGCTTAGGCATCGGCGTCGCTGCGGCCGCTGGCGCCATCCACGGTGCTCCTCGTCGTAGTCACCGAAGTCCGTGAGGTAGCGCAGCGCCTTTTCGGGCTCCGAGTTGTTCGGAAACGGGTAGAGGAGCCAGTGTTCTTCGAACGGTCCCGTTTGCTGCAAGGCTCTGATTGGGACCAACAAGAATTGTTGGCGACAGAAGAGTAGCCGACCACGGCAAATATGTCCGCCTGCTGATGGCATGCGAGGATGCATGTAGCCCCTAACAGCTTGAGGTGGAACTTCGCGCGTTAGGCGACTGCTGCCTGAGCCGTTGCGTTTCGCGTCCATTCGAAGCTCCCACATGCTGCGTGACCGCGCTAGTGAAGACCGAGGGCTCATCATCGGCGACTACTCGGCGACGTATGACCGGTCTCGTCGTTTTCACTGTGGGCTCACTATCCCCCGAATTAACGTCAGAGGCCGCACTGTCTCCTGAGTCAACCCTATTGGTTCGGCGTCACGTTGCGCAAGCACGGCGAGATAGTGCGGCGACCGAGTTTTCGACTCCCTCATCCAAATTTGCAAAATGAACCCCGGAACTGGACCGAGCATAAGCCCAAAGGCCATCTCCGCGACAGGCTCTCTAGGCCGCAGCATGTAGAAGATGACGGCGACTGCCAGCGCCGCAGTCCCCCAGAAAACAGTGAAGTGGGGAGTTTTCGCCAGAGCGGCGAGTTGCGCTTCGTACTTTCTATTAATTGCAGCGCGATTTTGGCCTTTATGTGCCTCGGCGCGTGCCTGTTGTTCAGCCGCGCGCCTATTGGCAGCCTTCGCTTCTCTTGTCTCCGCGCGCCATATTTGCCATTGCAGTTCGTTCTCGGCACGGGCATGTTCTTGTCGGCGCTCAGTACCCGCAGCCTTTCGAATGGCGGCTGTGGCTTGCGTACGCACTCGAGCACCTGAACTACTCCTTCCTTTCACGTTTGGCTCGCAGGCTTCTGTGAACCTCTTTCTCGACCGCCTTGGCATTGCTTACCAAGGCGAAGTACTCAACCACCGGTGGGTACGGGAAGTGTGTGCCGTCGAGTTCAGCGGCGCGCTCGTCCGGAGAACGCGTCGTGAAGCCGACCTTGACCAGGCCGGCCATCGCTTTGTTGGATATGACATAGACGTAGCCTTCCACCACGTTCTCCTTTTCGTTGTCCCAAACGCATGGCCACACTCGAGGCATGGTGGCGAATTCGTCGCTCCATCTTGCGGAAGATGTCAGCAAAAATCAGGGAAAGCAGAGGCGTGCGGGATCGTGCGATACGCCGATGACATTGTTGTCGGCTTCGCCTCGGCCTATGACGCCAAACGCTTCAAGCGGGACATGCAGCAAAGGCTGGAGCAATTCGCGCTCAAGCTACACCCGGAGAAAGCCCGCCTGATCGAGTTCGGCCGCTTCGCGGTGACGAACAGAGCCAGGCGTGGTCTGGGCAAGCCGGAGACCTTCAACTTCTTGGGGTTCACCCACATCTGCGGACGAGCCAGAAATGGCAAGTTCATGCTCAGGCGGCGCACCCGGCGTGACCGGATGCAAGCCAAGCTACGGGAAATCAGGGAGGAGTTGAGGCGCAGATTGCACCGGTCCATCTCGGAACAGGGCCGATGGTTGCGACGTGTGATGCAAGGGCACTTCAACTACTACGCCGTACCGACCAACACCCCGTCCATTCGCGGCTTCCGAGCACATGTGGTGGACCTATGGCGGCGTGCGCTCCGGCGACGCAGCCAGAAGGACAACACTACGTGGGCTTTGATCAAACGACTGGAAAGGGATTGGCTTCCACCTGCCCGAGTCCTTCATCCTTGGCCTGTTGTGCGGTTCGCCGCCAAGCACCCAAGGCAGTAGCCCGGTGCGCGAATCGCGCACGCCGGGATCTGTGCGGGGGGGGTGTCTAGTAATCGACATTCCTACCGCGACATTCACCTGTCTGGCACGCCGCTCAGTATCCTGCCCGCTCCACTCGCACACTCTTAGGAAGTGATTTGTAGGATCTTGCGCACTCCGCGAGAGTTGTTGTCACGTAACAATCGTAGAGGTCTATCGATGTCGAAGAGCCAAAGTGCTAACTTTTAGGCGCCTCGAAGGGGATAGCGTTTCGGTTATTTCTATTCCGTTTGTTTCGAATTGCACTGGCAACCGTTCGCAGGCGCGGAGAACCTCATGAATGTGGACCATCACAATACGTCGTTGCGTTCGGCAGATGAGAGCACCGTTGCCTGCGAATCCGACCGAAGCCTAGCGATGGTTCCTCAGTTTCCGAAGCAAGGAGCCGCATCCCCGCCTTCCGTAGTGAGATTCGGGAGGCACCCTGCCTACCGGCAGCCCCGGCAACCGTTGCGCAAAACGCAGCAGGCGCCTTATACTGCAGATGTTGCAGGCAAGCGCGGAGCTTGTAGAGGTCGTCGAAAGACGGCAGCCCGTATGGGTGGGTTCCTCGAATCCGGGGCCTGCAACCGTTCTTTCTTACTCGACGCGCACCGCGGCGAGCACTCGCTGGCGCTCCTCATCAGCGGCGCACCAGAACTTCAAGCCATACCCGTCTGCGTTTCCATTGCGCGCCCGGTACAGGTTGCGCGCAATGAGGCTTAGGTAGCGGTCTTCCGTCTCTCCATACTGACTCTTGTTAACTGCATAGAACGCGCTCGTCGCCACGGCGTCTGCAATCTGCAGGCCCGCGAGCTGGTCATGGTTCACCGCGCGCACACGATTCAGGTCCAGACTGGGCCAGTGAATACGGCATTCGTCCACACCCTGCAGCCGCACCATGTATTGCCGCAGATCGTCGTAGGACATGGCCGAGCGGTTGGAGAAGATCAGCTCGGCCGTGCCGTCCCCCTCACCGGCGCGCACCGTGTCCCTGCACAGCCAGCTCACGCGCTCTAGCAGCAGGCGGATCGTGTAGCGGTAGAGGGAGTACGCCTCCTGCTGGAATATCTCCGGGTCGGAAATCGACGGCTTGTGGACCAGCACGTGCGCATGCCGTAGCGGCGCTTCACCGATCAGGCGGGCCAACGGCACCCGATGCTCGTGGCGCAGGTGGCGAAAGTGCAAGGGCGCCTTCGGCTGTTTGTTCAGCAGCGCTCTGGCGTCCTTGACGAGCTGGACCATCGCCAGGTCATTGACCGTGCGCACCACCGTGGCGGACTGGATGAACCACCGCGAGCTGCCTTGCTCGTTGGGTAGGAATTTGAATCCTTCGTCGCCCGACTCGTCGATGTACGCGCGGAAGCTGGAGGTCATGCCCTGATGTGCTGGTGAAGTGAAGGCATCATTATGGGGCAGGTCAGCAGCACCTCCGCGCAGAGGTAGCATCTACTTCCAACTTCCAGCAAAGTTGGCTTTATTCCATTAAAGATGCGTCGAACTAGAGTTTTCGCGTTTATGCGCCTGAGCGTGGTAACCCGTGCGCTTGATCTTGCGCCAGTCGTCAGACACGCCGCCCGTGCAGAGGCTGCCCGCGTGCTCGGTCACAATGCCTTCGAGCTGGAGCGCGAGTATCTGCTGCCACAGCCATTCGCCGTCATCCGTGGCGATCACGTTGAGCAGACCCCCTCCACGCCTGAGCGGGGCCCGTCGGACACGCCCAATGACTCATAACTCAGCTCTGCCTGCCGTTTGGGCAACATTAGTGAATGCATGCTGCTCATCAACGTTGGTATCTCGTTTTCCGGATAGCTCTTCGCCCTGACTAAAGAGCTCTGGCACGAGAGCATTGTCTGCCTCAATTTTTTGGTTTCGCTCTAAATCTGCCTTCGCTTCCGCAAGTAAGGCACTGGCTTCGTTGCGCGCTTGCGAGATGATGGCTTGGCCCCAAAAAAATCCTCCGACCGCACCAGCTATGGCTCCGGCGACGCCGAAGATCAAATATCCCAAAGCGACAGCGCCAATACCGACAAGTGCAGCTTTTCCCCACGGCGGTTGTTGCAATTTGATGTTGGCAGCGATGACGCCTCGATTTGCATTCAAAATATCTTCTTTGAGACAGCGGCTCTTAAAATTCCCGACGTTCCGACACGCCGAGATCAGAATTTTTCGGAGATTTTCGTCGGTCACTGAAAAGTAAGCGTCTCTTGTCTTTTCCCGGCGAGCATCATATTCTTCGGCGAAATATTCCCGGCGAATAAATGGTTCGCCAAATGCGCCAAGAGGAAAGAAGCGGCCTTCACGGGATCGATTCATAATTTCCGATAAACCCGCTTGATCTTCAAGTTCCAGGCATACACGCTCAAGTCGTTCGAGTTCATTCTCAAATTCCTCGAAACTGTCCATCTTGAAGAGCCCTCCTCGCGTATAGACGTCGTTGGTTGCAATTCCAAGTTCATCGCAGGCGGAGATTTCATTCTCGAAGCAGCCGCAATACGGCTTAGTTTCGAGATTTAAACCATTTCAGTGCCTTCCTCCACAGGGCCTTAAGATCAACTGAGAAGCCATAGATGCTTGGCCTTAACTGCAGCACTTCGTCTTTCTTGTCCAGTCGCATCTTCTCGCCTTCGTGATCTGATAGCATGGCATAAACCGGGCATTCGGTATAATGCAGCGGATCAACATATTGCCAATTCCACCTCCAGTCGTTAGCACTTTGAGTCGGATCTGTGCTCAGCTGATTGAACGCTGCTTGACGATCTATTTCGTCAGGGAATCGATGCAAATAAGAGGCGAAGAGGTGGAATACGTCGAAGGAGATTTCTGGACAGAAATTGTGAAATCCAGAATGTTCGTTGTTTCGACTAGTAATTGACGTCGCGTGCTCTTCAACCACAGACCAATATTCACTGTTTTTCCAATAATCGAGCAGTGCTTGGTCCTTGTCCTTGGCTATAGACGTTGTAATGCCAGCACCACCAAGTAAAGAAAGGCTCTCATAGTATCGCGGGCATTTGTGCACGTTTGCAAGCGGACAGCGTATGGCAACAGAGCGCTCGGCGCTGATTGACTTGTTCCACTGATAATCTGGTTGTACTGTTGCCACCGCGCGTCACCATTCCGTATCCAATGGTCGAGTTGAAGTCGCGGCAGCAAGCAGTCGCCCCGCGAACTTTATGGTCATCCTACCGACCGTCAATTGCAACGCCCCGCTGCGTCAAACGCAACGCCCACCACGTGGCGGCAGCGTTGGGGGAAAGCAACGGACCGGGGTACTTATTTGAACTTCAGCTGGTAGTGCCAACCGTCCGTGTGCGGCAGGGTGCCGCGCTTGGGAAGCTGGCCATGTCCAGATGGGGCTTAGGCGTCGGGCGCCTTGCCAAAGTGCGCCCGATAGGTTTCGTGCACGGACGGCTCCTTGTCAGGCTACAGCTTGCTTGTCGATGGAGCGGGTCGTCTGCAGGCCGCGCAGGTTGGTGTGCTCGGTAATGGTGTACCTGGCGATCACCTTGCCATCCGGCGTGATCTCCTCGTACTCGTCGATTTCCGTTTGGCCCATTGTGCCCTTGGTGCGCGAGCCCGTCTTGAGCAATTCGTTGGCGGGGGCGACCCCCAGTTCATCCTTCAGACTCATGTTCGTAATCCTTGCTTATTTGAGGGATTGGCACGTTATCGCTTAATAAATCTATGCACACCGACGCCGCTCGTCGGTGTGCACAAATTTGTTCCCGCTGGTCGGACGCCAGCAAGCCGATTGCATGGCGATGGTAACAATTTTGCGTCGAGAAACGCTGCAAAAAACTGTTCCCCCGGCCAACACTTCAGGCAATTTTGTGCCTTCCCCCAACGTATCGGTCAGTCGTCTACCTGGATCTTGCCGACGGGGCAAGGCGACCCGATGGCGGGGATTCGGCTGTGCAAAGCGATGACGGTCGCTGCGAGGTGCGCCGCGCGAGCTAGCCGAGTCACGCTGGGGTGCCGCGCCTGCCACCGGCGCGCTTTTCAGCGCGTCAGCCAGGCATGCCCATGGGGGTTGGGAACAAAATGCTGCAAAAACCGGGAACAAATTTGTGCAAACCAACGACGCGAGTCGTTGGTTTGCATAATTTTGTTCCTGCTGGTCGCCCGCCAGCTGGCCGTTTCGGAGACATCGGGAACAATTCTATGCAAAGGGATTTTGCAGAATATTGTTCCTCCAGTCGACGTTTTGAGTAATTTTGTTCCTTTTCCCAACGGATCGGTCAGTCGCTGCCTGGCCCGCTGCGGCTTGCGAAGCTGCGGAAGCGCGCCGTCAGGGGCGCCGTGCGCGCCGCGCGCGATCACGGTGCCAAGCCGGCGGCACGCCGGTGAGACTGGAAGGGCGGCCGTCACGGGTCAGGCCTCCTTCCCGCGGGCGCTCCTTGGTCTGGCCCATGGGGCCAGGAACAGAATTCTGCAAAGTTCGGGAACAGTTTTATGCAAACCAACGCGAGTCGGACAGCGGTGGTGCGGATCCACCGGATTTGACATAACGCCCGGTCCGCGAAAAATCGACTCGACTGTTTGGAGGAGGCGAAACGTACCCCACGGCTTGGGGAACCGTCCGACCTCAGTTGTCCGCCGGCGAGCGGTTGATAGGAACCGGTGCAAAGTCGAAATGGGCGGCGGCATACACGGCATTGCACGCCCAGACTTCTTCCCCGTCCTTATAGAAGGTGACCCATTTGCCGTCGCTGAGGCATTGGGCGCCGGGAAACACCTCCTCGTGGCCGTTTGGACCGTCCAGCGGGAAGGGCGCGTGTGGCGTGGCCCAGTAGCGGCCGGTCGGTAAGGCCGTGATCGATTTTCGGGACATTCTCTTCAGTACCGCCATGCGCTGTCACGCAACGCGCGATCCGACCCGCCGCGGCGAAACGGATTGTGTCAATCCTGCGACGGCGTGGCACCGTCCCGAGACATCCTCGTGTAGCCTCACTGCCAGTCACCTCCAGCTATAGGTCCAATTTAGTCATGGGGCAATACCTCCAAATTGCAGTCCGAGCCTTCGGCGTCGGCGCCATCCTTGTGATCGTCGCCGTTGCCTCTCGGCAAGTATATCTGCGGGTCGCTGCTGAGGCTGGTAGTGCCGGCGGTGAAGAGGATCCTGCAGCAATGATGTTGATCCGATGCGAGGCCATGCACAGCCGCCTGCAGAATCGGCCTGTTTCCGAAGACACTGCGGATGCTGACGAGGCGCCGCGTGCCCGGTGTATGGAGTCCTGAACTCGCAGCAAATCTAAGCAGTCTTCAGTTCACGCTCCTTGTGTGACGCTAATGGGCCGTCCCGCGCGCCGGCCCTGGTTCGATTTGGCTCCGGAATCACGGTCGGCGCGTATGTGGCCGGCATGCGGCTCGGCCGGGACTTCCCCGCAAGCGCCCCTCGCACGCGCCCAGCCTTGGCGAATATCCTCCCCAAGGGGGCTTACCGCTGCGGGGCGACAAGGTGAACATCAGAGGCGCGTCATGCCGAGCGGCAAGCGCATGCTGCAACCCTGGCGCGGCTGGAGGCCTGGCGGGCAGAGCTGGAGGCAGCTGGCCGTCCGCTGGTGGAGCTACGTACCCAATTCTCGACCGAACAGGAACGGGCGCGCGGCGCATGGAAGCGATGCAGGCGGTGTGGGATGCGACAAGGGCGACTGATCGCTCGCCCCCAAATCGTTGCACCTTTCCGACTCCCAAAACCTTATACCTATGTCTCTTGAGATCGAGCGCGCCGCAGCTGGTGTGGATCCGTGTGCAGATGGTCAGGCACGGCCTGACCTTGACCAACCTGCAGGCACCCGGCTGCTTTTCCCTCGTGGCGCCGCCGCCGGCGGCACCCGAGCCGATGCGCACCTACCGCAACGCCGAAGGGCAGAAATGGGGGTGGGCAGGGCGAGATGCCGGCCCGCACGGATACGCGTGATGCGAATGTTGGATATGGGGCTTCATGGTGCGGCAGGTCAATACATTCTGTCTAGCACTTAAAACATAGACCATTCCTCGGTTGTCTACGCCAGTAAATTCTGCGCCGCACCACCCCAACGAATACGCCAGAACACAGATTATCAGGTGCTCTTCGCGATGCTATTAGAAATGAAAAGCCCGCCGTAGGAACGGGGAGAACCTTGGGCGGGCGAGATGCAGGCACACCTCCAGATTTGTAAATGCCAAACGATGTTGCCGGGCGGGCATGTTGACAATGTCGCAATTAAATTGCGACCGCCGTCTACGATATCCTCCGCGCCGTGGACTGGGCGGCTCAAATCTCCGTGTGTTATACCGTCACGAATATCGACACGCAGCCCAGAAAATTGAAGGCTAGGGCTACATTATTGGTATGGACGTCGATATACCGCTTGGACGTGTTGCAATCTTCGAAATAATGTACGATGCTGAAGTTACTATAGAGATGGAGAAAACAATGGCATCCTACAAACAGCTGCTCGCCGAAAAGGAAAAACTCGAGGCTCAGCTCGTCGAAGTGCGAGCAACGGAAGTCGCTGGCGTTATCGAACAGATTCAAGCCCTGATGGCGCAGTATGAGTTGACTGCCGACGACATCGCTCCAAAACGTCGCCGTGGTCGGCCCGCAGCAAGCGTGGCGGCAAAGGTTCCGACAAAACCCAAGACATCCCTGCCGCCAAAGTATCAAGACCCCAAGACGGGTGCAACTTGGACTGGCCGGGGCCGTGCACCGGCTTGGCTCGGTAAGAATCGCGACAAGTTCTTGATTCCGGAAGCGTGAACACTGGGCGACCCAACGACCGTTGTTTTGCCGCAGTAGTTGGCAGGTAGCCGCGCCGCGTGAGCCCCTGTGTGATGGATCGCTCGTGGCAAGCCCATTATCTTGGGACCGCAATTCGAGAGTGGCGCAGCACGATAGGGTTGTTTGCCCGAACAAATGGTGCCACGCCGATTGGCGTCGCTGCTATCATGCCGCGCATCGCGCGCGGGTGTAGCTCAATGGTAGATCAGAAGCCTTCCAAGCTTATGGCGAGGGTTCGATTCCCTTCACCCGCTCCATCGTGACTCTGGCTCATGCCTGGTTAGAGTCATGAGCCAGGGCCACTGGCATTGCCGCAGCCACGGCCGCTGACGACGCACTGGACCGGTGGTCAGAACCAGGTTTGTGCTGGGACCTCATCTGGCTCCCTACAGTGAAGGGCCGGTTCTTCTACTGGTGCATGATGCAGGATGCCAAGCCATTTCGGGTGGCCACCCATGCTTCGTTCAATGCGAGCGCTTCAGTTGCCGGCAGGGCCTTAGCAGCGGGCTGCGCAACGGAAGGCTCCTCGGCTACGCCCAAGCAGGGCGGAAAATCCGTCGGGCGAAGCCACTTCGCCAAGAAGGTCCCTAGCGCGTCGAGCAGCACGTCGGAACTCAGCCCTTGCGCACCGCCAAGGCGGGGACTCAGTACCAGCGCGGTCTGATCATGCTCGAAGACCTGCAAGCGCCGCACCGAATCGGCCGGCTGCAGGAGCACATCGGCTCCCTCCACGTCCTCGAAGCCGAACGCATGCAGATAGTCGCGCGCGTGGCGTTCACCGAGGCACAGTACTACGCGGGGCCGGTGCTGGCGGCGCAGCGACGATATGAAGCGGAAGCGCCCGCCAAGGCGACACAGGCGTAAATACTCCGACTTGACACCCAACACCTGCAGCTCGCGGAATACCTTGCTCCAGGGCAAAGTGTGATCTGTTCTCTCAGGCAGTGGGAAGAGATTCAGCTTGAACTCCCATCCATTCGGCACATAGAGATAGCGGTCAAAGTACTCACGTGCATTGATCGGAATGCGCCCCGGGGGCAAGGCGGCTGACCGCGCTGCAGCCAACATCCGTGCGATCCGGTAATGCGACTGCCAGCGCGGCAATAGGTGTGCATGGCGCGAACGGAACTCCCTATCCCATGCCCCGGGTGTCGGCTGCCCCTGCAACGCTACCGATAGCGGTACGCAGCTAGACAGCGGGGCCACGTCGCACACCCAGATGGCGGCGGCCGGGTTGCCGCCATCCATCCCCGCAAACGACGTAAATGCAAGGTCCAACTCCGCACGACTAAGTGCGGAGAGTCGAGGTTGCTGCATCCGATTCAAATCCTCATGGATCGCGCGAGAGGCAAGCTGACGATCGCCAGTCTGGCTATTGTTCAAAGCCAAAAGAATAAAAGCGCTGGTCCCCTCGCTGTCTGAGCAAATCTGAGCAAACTGGCAGCCCGCACCATGTGGCCTTGGTGTCAGACCCCGGCACTAGCCGTCGATCACGATCTTCTGGTAGACCCGGTAGCCCTCGCCCCGCACCGTCGACACGGGCAACCGCAGCCCGCCCACCTGCTCGACCTTGCGGCGCAGGCGGCGCATTTGGGTATCCAGTCGGCGCTGGTCGTAATGGAGGTAATCCTCGCCAAGCGCCCGCACGATGGCCTTGCGCGTCACGCATTCATCGCCGCTGGCGAGGGCATACAGGACCGTGAAATCCTGCGCAGACAGTGGAATGGGTGGGAACCCCGGCGGGGTCAGCGTAGGAGGCTTGGCCGACAGCCGCCAATGTGCTTCCACCGACGAGCCATCGGACAGCAACCGCTCCTCTGCCAGTGCGAGGGCCCAGTCAGAAATATCGCGGGCCACCGCCACCCGCTGGTTCTTGCACTCGGACAAGCGTGCCGACCACATGATGTGCGCGATACTGCCATCCTTGCGCACATAACGATTCTCGAAATGACGCTGCAGATAGCCAGCCTCGATCCGCTCGACGGCCTGCAGCGTTCTCGCCCGATCCTCGGGATGGACGAAGTCAATCATCGGCGTGCCCAGCATCTCCTCCGGCTGGTAGCCAAAGATGCTTTCGCAAGCGCCCGTGACGGACAGAAAACGGCCCTGGCGGTCGACGACGCAGATCGCGTCGAGCAGCAGGTCCATGACGTGCTTGGGGGGCAATGTCGCCATCTTTCTTTGTTTTTTCAGAGTGGGGTGAGGGCGAGTGCGCTACGCGCCGCTAAGCGTTGCAGGCGCGTCATGAGTGCCGATAGTAGCAAGAAGGCGGTTCGGCCGCAGGCGGCTTTTCTGTCACCCGCCTCCATGCCGATAACGCAGAAGATTGTTCGCCGCGCAGGCACTGCAGGATCACAACGCCACTTTGGCAAGGACTACGTTTATGGGCGACACTGCCTTTCCTGGCCCCCGGAATCCCTGTGCCATGCGGGGACAAGCAGCGGGAATCTGCGGATGCAGAGCGTCAGGACGCGAGCAAGAGCAAAGCCAAGGCTAAATGATCCCCACAGCGACACATGTCAGTACCTTTTCCCTTGAGTGCGCCCACCAGACAACCCTGGATCGAGCAAGCGGCAACTCGGGGAGCTGCGTACCCAATTCTCGACGGAGCTGGAGCCCAGCCGCGAGCAGGTGACCGTCGCTCAAGAGCGCGCCAGCGCTACCGAGCGCCGCGCGTTGTGCGAGATCGACCAGGACCGCACGCTACGGCAGAAGGCCGAGCAGGCGCACGGACCTGCGCACCGAGCTAGCGGCGGTGCAGGCGAGGGCGCAAGACGCGGCCGTGGCCGGCGCTGCGGAGCGGGCACGGCTGCAGGCCGAGCGCGACACGATCAGCCTGTTGGGGGGAGGCAGAACAGAGGGTTGGCCGCAATTCGCAAAAATCCGCCACATCTCCGCTAACCAACTAATTTTGATAGAAAATCAGCAGTTTCGGATGCGCGGGAACGGGTGCGGTGAGTGCGAAGGCAGGCCTGCGAAGCAAGCGTTGCCGCCGACAGCGAGAGCAGTGGCAGCGCCGACGCTAGAAAGGCATCATCTCATCGAAAACGGACGCAGGCGGTGCGAACCTGAAGGTCTTGAGCCAAGCCTTCAGATTCTTAATGTCTTCGAACGCCGCAAGGTCATGCTCAAGGGCTCGAATGTTGAGCCGGAGATCTTTGATATTAGCGGCAAGGTTGCGCAGGACGGTGTCGGGCGATAGAGCCTCGAAAGGCTCGATTCCATAGCTATGCCGAAACGCGGTTTCGACATGCAGGATCTCCTGATCCAGCTCGCGAATTTGCTCCTTCAGGATCTTCGATGGCATCGTCTGCTCCGCAAAGGATTTGGCCGCTCCCATGCCGACCAATTACTATCGGATGGCGCCATATGCCTGTCGGTTATAGCGCTCTTTTTCTCATTGACTCCTTACGCCTGCCATGACCTCTGTACGGTTAGGAAGTCACCATGACATGCAAGGCCAATGTCCACGTCATACCTCATGGCAAGGGCTGGGATGTCAGGCAGGACGGTGCCGCAGGCGCGCGATTCCACTACGACACCATGGAAGACGCGATCAAAGCTGGGACCGCGCTTGCCGAGCGCGAAAAAGTCGAGCTGATGGTGCATGGTATGAACGGTCAACTCCGCTTTAGTAGCAACATGAAGCATTGAAGTACTAACCCCAGCGGGCAGGGGAATCTCGCCAGAAGTTGGGGACAAACCGCTGCAGGAGACAATAATGAAAGGAGACATTCATGTGATGCCCGCAACTGGAAAGCGTTGGGCAGTTGACGTGGAGAGCACTGAGCAAAGCGTGGTCTTTTACGACACACAGCAGGAAGCCATCGACGCTGGCAAAGCGAAAGCCAGCCGTCACCAGGTCGAATTACTGATCCATGGCCTGGATGGCCGCGTTCGCGAGCGCAATACGTACGGCCGCAATCCACGAAACATCTGGAGCTACACTCTCAATACGCCCTCTAGTAACTATTTAGCAGCCGGGGATAGGCGAAGGTGGGCACCCAGGGGTCATCGTACTTTCCGTGAAAAAAATGGCGGTAGTGGACTGCAGACCCGCCTGTAGCAAGGCTTTCCGGCGCAATAAATCACGCGCCGCCGGAGTATTTGTAAGCTCTTGATAGATAAGCCATTTTCTGTGCATACCGCCAGAAAATGCACGGAAAGTACGATGACCCCAGCTCGAGGCCAAAAATCGGATGCAGGGCATCCTGACGATCTGTCGGGTGATCGTGCCTGAAACGCCTGGCGTTGCCGACAGCCTCGCGCAGCTGGACTACCGGGCCCGAGAGCTAGTTGCTTATGTCGATGCGAATGGCGGGGCGACGATCAATTACGGAGCACGACATCGTCAAGACAAGCCCATCTCAACCGCGCCGGTCGAATCTGCGGTCAATCAGATGCTGAACAAACGCATGTGCAAGCGTCAACAAATGCGCTGGTCGCCGAACGGTGTCCATTTGCTTGCCCAGGTCCGTTGTGCCGTGATCAACGGTGACCTCGTCGAGAGACTCGCTAGGTATGAGCCACCAACAGAACCGAGGTCAAAGGAAGTCGTTGAGTTCTTGGCGCAACTCGGGCTCTCGGAGTATGAACCCCAAGGTTTTTAACGCTCCCCCGGTGAATTGACAATATTGCTTGCACTCCCCGCGAAGCAAAGTCGTCAATTCGCATAACTTATGTGACGCCTGACGAAATCGGCCTCCCCAACTTTTGCACGCTCTCTACGTTTGGGTAGGTGGAATGGTCGCCTCCCGCCTCGGCCCATCGCCGACCGTGGACGGCCCGCTATGCCAGACTGAGCTCCCATGTGTGTCACAGTGGAGATTCTGTCGTCGCAGCCTGTCAAGGAGGATCCACATGGAACCGACCACAGTAGCCATCGACTTGGCCAAGCAAGTTTTCCAGGTCCGGTCGTTAGCGCCTTCGCGCGGTTTTCTGTCCTAACGCGTCATTTTTTCCATATCCCATATTGAAGGGTGAAAGCGCACTTGGTGTCGGCGGCTTCGTTGTGATGAGGTTCGCCGTCTCAAGCAACTGAGGTACCAATTGCTTCAAGGCCTCCTCAACCGTCCAATGGACGGTTGACACCGAAATGTTCACCGCTGCAACGGGTTCTCCGTGCAGATTCAGTAGCGGGACGCCGATGGCAATGTCACCGCGGTAGTACTCATCCACGCACAAAGCATATCCCTTCTCTCGAACGCCGTGCACGATGGCAAGCAGCTCGTCGAGATCAGTCACCGTCTTCTCGGTGTACTTGGGGCGAGGCGATCCGTCCAGAAGCCTGATGACTTCTGTATCCGGAAGCCCGGAGAGGTAAGCCCGTCCCGCCGACGTGCAGAACATTGGGAGGGGTCGGCCTATTGGCATGTGCACGATGCTCCGGACCGGGCTGGGGAAGCGGCCAATGTAGACCATGTTGCTGCCATCAGGCTCGGCGAGGTTGACTGTCTCGCCCGACGCACGATTCAGGTCGAGGAGATACGGATTCGCCCGCTCCAGCAGGCTGTGGGCTTGCAGGTATCTGCACCCCAGATCCAAAACCCTGGTCGCAAGCGAAAAACGCTTCGAGATCGGGTCTTTCCGCAACACACCAAGACGCTCGAACGTGTAAGCGAAGCGCTGCGCAGCACTTTTGCTGATGCCTGCCGCCGCAGCGATCTCCGCTAGGTTCATGGTCGGCTGTTGAGCCGAGAAAGCGAAAAGGACCGACATTCCGTTGGAAATCGATTGAATGAAAAGTGGAGACTCGTCTTGCGTCATAAATTTTCTTCTGCCCAGTGTCCGTGCCTCCTGCACGTCGTGGATGAAATTATACCGCTATACGATACGGACATCCCACTTCAGCAGCGCGGAGGAGGACAAAAGAGGCGTTATAGGCATATTTAGCGAGTTTTAGGGGTTTTACATTCTTGTCCTTCGCAGATTGATATTGTATAGTGGGATCAGCGTATCGCTACGCAATATTAATATCAGGAGCGGACATGAGAGACAGCTATCGCATCGGGGTGGATATTGGCGGGACGTTTACAGATGTCGTCGTCGAGGATCAGAAAGGGAGCATTCGGTATTTCAAGACACCCACGACGCGTAAGGACGAAAGCCAGGCGGTCGTAGCCGCGGTCAGCCGGCTCATCGAGGAGTGGGGAATGGAGCCTCGCGCCATCACGCGATTCGCGCATGGCACCACGGTCGGCACCAATGCCGTGCTGGAGCGCAAGGGTTCCAAGATCGGCCTCATCGCCACAAGAGGTTTTCGTGATGTCATCGAGATCGGCCGCCAGATGCGGCACGACCTGTATCGCGCCATCGTCAAGGAGGAAACACCGACATTCCTAGCCCCTCGCGAAATGCGAGTCGACGTCACTGGACGAATCGGCAGCAAGGGTGAGGAAGTGGAAGCGCTCGACGAGAAGCAGGTGGTCGCTGCAGCGGCTGACCTGTTGGCCGGCGGCGCCGAGGTCCTGGCTGTGTCGTTTCTGTTCTCTTTCGTCAATCCCGCGCACGAGCTCGCTGCACGCGCCGTGATCAGAAAGTACTTTCCCGACGTGACCGTGGTGCTGTCGCACGAGGTGGACCCGGTCTTCCGGGAATACGAGCGAACGGTTGTGACTGCATTCGATGCCTATGTGAAGCCTGTCATCGACCGCTACCTGACCCGCCTTGAAAACGGATTGCGTGACAAGGGCGTCGAGGCCTCGTTGCAGGTGATCCAGTCGCGCGGTGGCCTGACGAGTTCGGCGCACGCCCGACAACGTCCGGTGCGCCTCTTTTTGTCGGGGCCCGCCGCAGGCGTTATCGGGGCACAGCAGGTCGGAAAGAGCGCCGGGATCGTCGACCTCATCACGGTGGACGTCGGCGGCACCAGCAGCGATATCGCCCTGATTGCCAACGGGCAGGCGCTCGTGAGATCAGAAGGCTATGTCGATGGTTACACCATTCGCGTTCCGATGGTGGACGTGAATTCGATCGGGTCCGGCGGCGGCTCCATCGCGTGGATCGACAAGGGCGGGGCTTTGCGTGTGGGGCCGCAGTCCGCTGGCTCAGAACCGGGGCCGGCCTGCTATGGCCGGGGAGGCGAGCTGCCCACCGTCACCGACGCCTCCGTCGTACTCGGCTACATTGATCCTACATACTTTGCCGGCGGGGCGCTGACGCTCGATCCCAAGCTGGCTTACGAAGCGATCCGGCTGAATATCGCGGAGCCACTTGGTATCTCCGTGACGGCCGCCGCTCTAGGTATCCATCGCGTGGTCAATGCGCAGATGGCGGAAGGAACCCGGCTGGTCTCGGTGAAGCAAGGCGTGGATCCGCGCAAGTTCGCGCTGCTCCCGCTCGGCGGTGGTGGGGGCATCCACGCGGTCAGCATTGCCGAAGAACTCGGTATGACGCGCGTCCTGGTTCCAAAGAACCCTGGCGTGCTGGCGGCCTACGGACTGTTATCCGCGCCGATCGAGCATGAGTTTACGCAGGCAGTCAACGAGAACGCCGCGGATCTGTCGCTCGATCGCATCAAGGCCGTGCTCGAGACACTCGATACTCGCTGCGCGCACGTCATGGCGGAAGAGCCGACCGAGGGGCGTGCCGCCGAGCGTCGCCATTATGCCGATGTCTGCTATGTCGGTCAGTCGTACACGCTTGAAGTGCCGTTCGACACAGGGGCACCCGCGCCCCTGAAAACGATGACGGAAGCGTTCTATGCAGCGCACAAGCGTGTCTATGGACACAGCTATCAAGGCCCGCTCAGAATCGTCAATCTCCGCGCTATCCACAGCGTGGTCCCGCCACTACCAACTTACGCTGGCCTTTTGGGCAGCACGACCGGCGGCCAAGTGGAACGACGCAAGACGCGGGAGATCCATGTGCGAAACGGCAACTCCGCGTTGCAGGCCGAGATCATCCATCGCGAGAGCCTCAGTCCCGGCGACGTCTTCGACGGCCCAGCCATCCTCGAGCAACCCGATACGACGACCCTGGTGCCGGATGGCTGGCAGGGCAACGTCGATCCGGTCGGTAACGTCATTCTTACGTTTGTAAAGGGTTAAAGCGATGCAACAGATTCAGGAAACCGGTGCGGGTCGCGAGGCTGGGATTGATCCCATTGCGCTAGAGGTGCTGCGTCACAAGCTCGACGGCATCGCCAACGAGATGGAAACGACATTGTTGCGAAGTTCGTTTTCTCCGATCGTCAAAGAAGGACTTGATGCTTCCGCAAGCATTTTTACGCTGAGCGGTGAAACGCTTGCACAGGCTTGTGCAGTGCCGATTCACCTGGCCACGCTGATTCCAGTCGTCCAGGCAATGCTCAAGATCTTCCCCGTCGAAGCGATGCAGGATGGGGACATCTATCTGATGAACGATCCCTATCTGGGCGGCACCCACCTCCCCGATATTGCCGTGGTGGCACCTGTGTTCGGTGACGAGGGCAATCCGATCGCTATCGTCGCGACGATGACCCATCACCAGGACGTGGGCGGCATGTCGCCGGGTTCGATTCCGACGAATGCAACTGAGATCTTCCAAGAGGGTCTTCGCTTGCCGCCACTGCGTCTGTACCGTGCTGGCGTACTGAACCAAGACCTGGTTGACATCGTTCGCTTGAACGTCCGTATGCCTGACATGCTGATGGGCGACCTACATGCGCAGGTAGCCGCTTGCTCGATCGGCGCGCAGCGCCTGGCCGCCGCCCAGGCGAGCCTTGGTCCGGTCACGCTCCAGCAAGCATTCATGGCGCTTCTCGACCACTCGGAACGGATGACGGCCGACGCCCTGCGGATGCTGCCACAAGGCACATACCGGGCGACGGGCTGGCTGGACAACGATGGAGTGAATCTCGACGTGCGGGTAAAGATCGAGGTGGCCGTCACGGTGGGCGATGGCGTATTCCACGTCGACTTCACAGGGACCAGCAAGCAGGTC
Organism: Cupriavidus sp. 8B; assembly: GCF_054589115.1. Classification (NCBI taxonomy): domain Bacteria; kingdom Pseudomonadati; phylum Pseudomonadota; class Betaproteobacteria; order Burkholderiales; family Burkholderiaceae; genus Cupriavidus; species Cupriavidus sp. 8B. The sequence continues at coordinate 29,924 of NZ_BAAILO010000664.1, forward strand.
GACGGCCCATTTAACTGCGTGGCATCGGGTTCGCAAGCCGCGTCCTATTTTGCAATCCGTGCGCTGACCAGCCCGGACATTCCGACGAACGGCGGCTGCTTCCGGAATGTTACGCTGACGCTGCCGCCTCGCTCGATCGTCAATCCCGACCCGCCAGCTCCCGTGTGCTCGCGCACCGCGACAATCAAGCGAATCACGAACACCATCCTGTCTGCCTTTAACGCTGTCCTGCCTGACCGGGTCGGGGCAGATTCCGCAGCCACGTTGCTGGCGGTGGCGTTCGGCGGCGAGGATGCCGACGGCGAGCGGTTCGTGGTCGGGGAACTGATCGCGGGAGGCAGCGGCGCTAGTCAGTTCGGCCCCGGTGCGAGCTGTATCGAAACCGATGCCACCAACTGCATGAATTATCCGGTCGAGGCGCTTGAGCTGGCCGCTCCCATTCGTGTGAATCGTGTTGAGTTGCGGACGAACTCCGGCGGGGCGGGTCTGCATCGCGGTGGCATGGGTCTGCGCAAGGAGTTCGAGATCCTGGGCGACAGGGTAACCACGACGTATCGTGGCGAAGGACATTTCCACCAGGCCGCCGGCGCGTTCGGCGGCGAGGCTGGGGCCGTCGCTGAGGGTTACATCCTGCGCGGGGGGGATCGAGAAGATATCAAATCGAAAACCGTCATCACGCTTCGGAAGGGCGACCGCCTGGTCATAGAAACCCCAGGGGGCGGGGGGTGGGGCCGCGCTTAACGGGCATCACGCTGTTAGAAAAGGCAGGGCGGACGGGGTCCAATGCGGGCACGCCGATGTTCGCCGCCGCCTGCCGAAACACTCACATGGCAAATGGAGGACATGCAATGGACATATCAGCGGATAGGGCCGATGGCACGCAACCAGGCAAAGGCATAAGCGCGGTGCACAACGAACAGGGCGGGAAGCGGGCCGTCTGGGCCGCGACGGCGGGGCATGTGATGGAGTGGTACGACTTCGCCGTGTACGGGTTCATGGCAACGTTGCTGGCCAAGACGTTTTTTCCGGCGGGCGATACAGTGACGTCTATGCTCGCCACGTTCGCCGTGTTCGGCGTGGGGTTTGTGATGCGTCCAGTCGGTGGAATCGTCATGGGTCGGATCGCTGATGTACGCGGACGAAAAACCGCATTGTTGGTCACGATGATGCTGATGGCGGCGAGCACGGCAATGATTGGCCTGACGCCGTCGTATGCATCGATCGGCATCGCGGCACCGTTGTTGGTGGTCCTAGCCCGGCTGATCCAGGGCTTTTCCGCGGGCGGGGAGTGGGGCGGGGCGACCGCAATGATTGTCGAATGGGCGCCGAAAGGGAAGCGGGGTCTCTACGGCAGCTTCCAGCAGAGCAGCCTTGCGATTGGCATGCTGCTCGGCTCAGCCGTTTGCGCATTGTGCAGCTCGGTCCTGACAATCGACACGCTGGAGAGCTGGGGATGGCGCATTCCGTTCCTGCTCGGCAGTCTGCTCGGTCCCTTTGGACTATATCTGCGCCGGAACCTCGAAGACGCGCCCGTGTATCGCAAGGCGATTGCAAAGCCCACGCGACTGAGTAAGCCAGAGGGCTTTGCGCTGGCGTTTCGAGCGTTCGGCTTCGCGATTGTCTGGAACGTGGTCTATTACATGATGTTGGCATTTCTGCCGAACTTCATGCAGACCTATGCTGGCGTGCCGCGCGCCGATGCGCTGTGGTCCAACACCATCGGACTTATGGTGCTGGTGCTGGCGGTGCCGTTCATGGGCTATCTATCCGACAAGATTGGCCGAAAGCCGCTGCTCGTGGCGGCCTGCATGAGCTACATCATCATGCCGTACTTCCTGTGGAAGTATTTGATGAGCGGTGTGGGCTTCGGCGCTGTTGTCCTAGTCCAGACTGTATTCGCTATCGCGATCTCTTTCTTTTCCGGTCCCGGACCGGCGACGATCGCCGAGATGTTTCCGACGGAGTCCCGCTCGACGTGGATGTCGCTTGGTTATAGTGCTGCAGCCGTCCTATTTGGTGGTTTTTCACCGTTTATTTCGCAATACCTGATCGGCAAGACGGGGTCGCCTCTGTCGCCCACGCTATTTCTCGGGTGTGCCTCAGTCATTTCGTTAGTGTTCATCCTCCGGATGCGTGAAACGGCGCACCGCGAGCTCGACTAGCGCTCTCGCAGGGGACCACCCTGCCTTCTTCGGGCCGACAACGACCGGCAGTGTCGGCCCCGCCTATCCCTATGCCCAGATATTCCGAGAAATAGATGAAACAGCCGCTAGAAAGAATTGTTCCCGAAACAAGATTGCCTGAGGAGACGGATGTCGTGATTATCGGTGGCGGCATCGCCGGCTGCTGCACTGCCCTCTCATTAAGCCGCGAAGGGGTGCGAGTTACGTTGCTCGAGAAGGGACTGATTGGATGCGAGCAGTCCAGCCGCAACTGGGGGTGGTGCCGTCAACAGGGGAGAGACCCCAAGGAACTGGAATTGGCGAAGCTGAGCCTAGACATGTGGCCGGGGCTTGCGATGATCCTTGATCGCGACCCCGGCTTCCAGCGCAGCGGCGTGACTTTCCTGACGGACAAGGAAGCTGAGGTCGCGGCATGGCAAGACTGGCAGAAGCTCGCCGCGGAGAAGGGAATCGATAGCGTCCTTCTCAGCGCTGAGCAAGCGCGCAGCGCGGTGCTAGGAGGCACGTCGGGCAAATGGATCGCCGGATTGAGCACTCCCAGCGACGGCCGCGCAGAGCCGTCACGTACCGCGCCATTCGTCGCGCAGGCGGCGCAGCGTTTGGGTGCGAAGATCCTAGAGGGCTGCGCAGTGCATACGGTGGAAACGACGAACGGCCGGGTCAGTGCTGTCCATACCGAGCGGGGGACGATCCGCTGTCAATCAGTCGTGGTCGCGGCGGGAGCTTGGACGTCGCTCTTCCTGCGCAAGCTTGGTGTTCGTTTTCCGCAGGCCTATGTTCATGGGTCTGTATGCAGCACGCTACCGATCGACGCCAATGTCGAAGGCTGTATTTCCACGCCATATTTCTCGTTCCGGGCGCGCCAGGACGGTGGCCTGACCGTGGCGAAAAGCGGCAGGGGCACGGTCTACGTCACCCCTTCACTGCTGCGCTATGCGTATCAGTTTCTGCCTACCTATCTGCTGCGAAGGAAGAAAGTGAAGCTCCGACTTACGGCGCAGTTCTGGCGAGAACTGCGGCAGGAATATAACTATTTGAAGAGGAATGTATCACCATTCCACGACGAGCGGATCTTGGACCCTTCCCCGGACTCCGGACTGGTCGGAGAGGCCGTGCGCGATGTCGAGTCGATGTTTCCTGGTTTGGGGAAGCTGACGCTAGGTTCCGCGTGGGGTGGCGTCATCGACTCAACGCCCGACGCCGTTCCTGTCATTTCGGAAATTCGCGCGCTGCCCGGACTGGTGGTGGCCTCTGGTTTCAGCGGTCACGGATTTGGCTTAGGCCCCGGTGTCGGCCATGTCGTGGCCTGTCTGGTGCAAGGCCGGTCGGCCCCGATTGACATGACTCCCTTCCGATATGACCGGATGATCGATGGATCGAGGCTGGTGCCATACATCCATTTCTAGAGAGGTATGAGTCGCACATGGGATTGAGCCCGGAACTTTCTCCTACGCGAGTGCGAATGGGTGGCAATACAGCGACGTCATTGCTTTACGGAATCAGGTTCCTTGGCAGCCTCGTCATCGCCTAAGCCTAAGTTATGTTCTGCGGCCTGAATCCTGGTTCCTAACCAGATTCAGCAATCATCTCATCGAGCAAAAGCTCCTACTCAAAACGATTTTCTCATCCAGAGTGCTGCTATGTCGAAAAGCCTTGCCGGCGGCCTGTCCCTGTCTGCTGTCTGCGGCCGGGCCGAATTTATGGATGCGCCGGCCCCGGGCAGTCTGGGGGGGACCTATGCAGGCAACCCACTGGCTGTTACCTCCGCCTGGCGATGCTTGACGTGCGGGAAGGCGAGTATCCGGTTGAGCGAGGCGCTGTTCCGGGCAACCGTCTAAAGGAGAGGCTGGAAAGGCTTGAAGTCGCGCGTGCAGGAGATCGGCGAAGTGCGTGGCGTTGGTGCGATGATCGCGGTCGAACTGTGCGAAGCCGATGGCCGCCCGAATCCCGAGTTCACACGGCAGGTGCAAAGCCGTGCGCTGGGAAAGGCTTCTGCTCCTCTCGTGCGGCGTCTACGGGAATGTCATCCGCTTCCTGTTCCTGCTCACGATCACGGATGAGGTGTTGGAAGAGGGCTTGGGTATCGTCGCCGACGCCCTGACCCAATAAGTGTGCAACTCGTGGAGATCGACATGGAATTAAAGGATGCAAGCCTGCTGCGTGAGCAGGCGCTGATCGATGGCGTATGGACGGATGCGGATTCCGAGGAAGTATTCCCTGTTATCAATCCGGCCACTAGTGCGACCATTTGCACGGTGCCGAGAATGGGCGCCAATGAAGCCCGGAGGGCAGTCGAGTCCGCCCGTGCGGCGCAGGCCGGTTGGCGAGCGACGACAGCGCGAGGGCGCAGCGCGGTGCTGCGCCGATGGCACGAACTGATGCTGGCCAACATCGACGATCTGGCGCTGCTGTTGACGACCGAGCAGGGTAAGCCGTTGGCTGAAGCAAGGGGCGAAGTTGCCTATGCAGCATCGTTCCTTGAATGGTTTGCGGAAGAAGGCAAGCGTGTCGCCGGCGACGTACTGCAAACGCCTGCGAGCGACAAGCGCCTCCTCGTGGTAAAGGAACCTGTAGGCGTGTGTGCGGCGATTACGCCCTGGAATTTCCCGCTTGCGATGATTACCCGCAAGGCGGGTCCGGCGCTTGCTGCCGGCTGTGCCATGGTTATCAAGCCGGCGGAAGACACGCCGCTGTCCGCGCTAGCGCTGGCCTTGCTCGCAGAACGCGCAGGGGTCCCTGCGGGCGTCTTGAGTGTGATCACTGGCGACGCGAGGGCCATTGGTGAAGAACTGACCGCGAACCCAATCGTGCGCAAGCTGAGCTTTACAGGCTCGACGGAGGTGGGCCGCATCCTCATGCGCCAGTCAGCCGACACCATCAAGAAGCTGTCGCTTGAATTAGGCGGGAACGCGCCATTCATTGTGTTTGACGACGCGGACTTGGACGCCGCGGTGGAGGGAGCGATTGTCTCCAAGTACCGCAACGCCGGCCAGACCTGCGTGTGTACCAACCGCCTGTATGTCCACGACAAGATCTACGATGCTTTTACGGAGAAGCTAGTTGCTGCGGTGGCGAAGCTGAACGTTGGCCACGGCATCGAGCCGGGGGTACTGCAGGGACCACTTATTAACGACGACGCTGTCGCGAAGGTGGAGTCGCACATCGCCGATGCTGTTGGCAAGGGCGCTCGGGTGGTAGCCGGCGGTAAGCGCCACCGGCTGGGCGGGACCTTCTTCGAGCCCACTGTGTTGGCCGATGTCACGTCCTCGATGTTGGTGGCCAAAGAAGAGACTTTTGGGCCGCTGGCACCGCTTTTCCGCTTCTACGACGATGAAGAGGTAATTGCGATGGCCAACGATACCGAATTTGGCCTTGCCTCGTACTTCTTCAGCCGCGACATTGGCCGCATCTGGCGGGTAGCTGAAGCGCTGGAGTACGGCATGGTTGGTATCAATACGGGTCTTATCTCCAACGAAGTTGCGCCGTTCGGCGGTATGAAGCAGTCAGGCTTGGGGCGTGAGGGCTCCCGATACGGTATTGATGACTATCTCGAGGTCAAGTATCTCTGCATGGGGGGCGTGGATCGCTGAGAACCTCTGAGCAGGGAGCCCCTGTCGCTTTGTCGGAGGCCGTGCCGGGTGCGTCGCTGTTCACGCAGTACTTGCTGCTGACCACGACATTCGCAGTCTGCGCATTGATCTTGCACGCCTTCTACATGGCGCTGATCTTGCTGGTGAAGGAGACCGCGCCAAAGCGGGGGCTGACGTCCGGGACCTCTGCCGAGAGCCCAATGATGCACCTACAATGCGCGCATGGCTTCCGATCCTGGGCCGGCGATCTCCGTCCTTCAACTTCGAATTGCTCTGCGCGGTCTGAGCCCGCCGGTTTGGCGACGCGTCCTCGTTCCCGAGCACTTGACGCTCGGACAATTGCACCATGTCATCCAGGTCGTCATGGGCTGGGCCGACGAACATCTGCACACGTTCAGCATTCGTGGCAGGCGTTACGGCGAAGCTCGTGAGGGCGTCTTGCAACTCGCTACAGTGGCAAACGAACTGCCGCTGACCGCGTTTCATCTCCGCGAACACGAAGGCTTCATCTATGTGTATGACTTCAACGCGTGGTGGCACCACGAGATACGGATGGAGCGGCGTAGGCTGCGGCACCATCCTGGTCGGCTGCCACGTTGCGTGGCGGGTTGTGGGCCTTGTCCGCCAGAGGACATGGGCGGGATCGAGAGGTATCTGGAGGCCAGGGACGAACACAATGAGTATGAGTTCCTCGATTGGATCGAGTCGCTGCGCGAGGCGCCAATCGTGCTGGAAGACTTACGCGATGAGGTCGATCGGTGGCTGACTTGGCTCGATCGTCGCTTTGACCGTCAGATCGTCAATGATCGGTTGAGAGAGCTTGAAGGGTAGACTGGTCCCCGCAGCTTTCAAGGAAGGAGGGCTGCCATGCGTATCAGCTTGCAACTCGTAGTGCAGGACGATGGAGGCGTGCCAGCCACCGTCACCGAAATAGCCCAGTTCGAGAGAGACGGCCTTGATGTGGGCTCGCTGGGTCTGCATCTGGAGGAGGCGAAATCATTGCTGGGTCGGCTGCAGCGCACGATGGTCGCGGCACAGGTTGCTGAGGCCGTTGCTCGAACCAGCGTTTGTCCCACGTGCGGGGCGCAATTGGCTTGCAAGGGCCACCATCACTTGGTCTTCCGTAGCGCGTTCGGGCGGCTGTCGATTGACAGTCCCAGGCTGTACCCCTGCCGGCAGTGCCAGGGTGACGCACGGAGCTTCAGCCCGGTCGCCCGCTGTCTGCCTGAGCGGGTCAGTCCAGAACTGCAGTATCTCGAGGTCAAGTTTGCCTCGCTGATGTCGTATGGTCTGACCGTCAACGTCCTGCAAGAGGTGTTGCCGCTCGATCATGTGCTGGCAGCCAGCTCGATCCGGCGTCAGGTCACCACGCTCGGTCGCCGGCTGGAAGCGGAACAGGCCACTGACGCCCGGCAGCAGGCGGAGGTGGCCGCGAGCGTCGGTTCGCCCGAGATTCCGGAGCCCAGTCCGGTCCGCGCGGTCGGCATTGACGGCGGGTACCTCCGGCGGGCCGGCCACCAGCGCCGCCAGGACGGCTGGTTTGAAGTGATCGTCGGGAAGTCCCTGCGGGATCAGGGTGCCGGCCATAGCTTTGCCTACGTGCACAAGCTGGAGGGCCGACCGGCCGATCGTATGTGGAACTTCCTGCTACGAGAAGGAGACCGCGCCAAAGCGGGGGCTGACGAGCGGAGCGCTCCTGAGCGGCCAATGAGGCACCTACAATGCGCGCATGCCTTCCGATCCCGGGCCGGCGACCTCCGTCCTTCAACTTCAAATTGCTCTGCGCGGCCTGAGCCCGTCGGTTTGGCGACGCGTCCTCGTTCCCGAGCACTTGACGCTAGGGCAATTGCACAAGGTCTCGTCATGGGCTGGGCCGACGAACATCTGCACACGTTCAGCATTTGTGGCAGGCGTTACGGCGAAGCGACGGAGTGCGCCGGCTTACGGATCTGGCGGACGAGGTGCGGGCGCGCTGGCGGAAAAAAAGAAAGCACCCGCTGCCGGGAAGGAGTGGGTGCTGAAGGAAATACGGGGCAATCGCGTTTGCCCCGTGTCACTCTAGTGGAGCTAGGTCCGCAAGAACATAACTCTCTCGATAGGATGCGCAAGGCTATTCGGCAGCCCTCGGCGCGCGCGGCGCCGGGTCTGCATCCATCAACTCCGGAGGGTAAGGGCGCAAGAAACTCCTGGCGCGCTCTGGATCTCGGCACGTCAGCCAGTCATCCCATTCTGCCCGCGGCACAATCACGATCAGCCGTTTTTCCCTGCCCGGGGAGTGGAAGCGGTTCATGAGCGGATGCTTGTCGGAATTGATGGTCAGCATCGTGAAGCTGAACACCTCCGCGCCAGCCTCCCGCGGCCATGCCCGCCATAGCCCAGCGATCGCAAACTCGGGCTAGGGGTCCTCTTGATTCCGCTGAAATTTACCGGGGTAGGCGCGTCTAGCATCCATGCGGGTCTCCAGGTGGCGCCCCGCTCCAATCAAATCAGTCACTTGCTGACTGGTCCTTTTCCCCTGGTTTGCGCCGTCGTTTCGACGCCCCAGTCGGGTGCCGACCCGGCGTGGCGGCGCTTTGGCCTCGGTTTAGTCCAACTGGTAATACCCACATGCGCGCCACCTCTTGCTGTAGCCAGTCGCACGCCGTTGCCGGCGGCTAGCACCAACACAGGCTCGCAAGTTTCGTTGACGCGCCAATTTCCCGCGTGCGTGGCAAGGATCGCCTTTACGAGCCACTGATTTAGGATGTAGGCCGCCGATGGCCGAAGAATTGTGGCAAGGGCCCTCGATGTAGGCAAACCTGGCCGATGAACACGCCTCCGGCGTCGGTCATTACCCGATTGCAATCGGGATAGGCCGCCCCGTAGAAAGCGCACAGCAAGTTGATGTCCTTGCGTCGGATGTACTTGTCGCCACCGTCGCCGGCCCCGGTTGTGCGATGACCACGCCCGCGCTCTCGTATGGCACCAAGAGCTACGCGAGCGCTTGGTGGACGGCCTTGCCATTCCGCAGAACCGCGAGCTGCTGGGCCCGACGGAATGAGCTCAGATTTTCCTGTCCCACGACACTACGCGTCCGTTTTCAATTGTGACGCGGAGCCTACAACCTCCGCGAGGACCGGGGTTGTACTTCCAAACTTCGCGAACTTTTGATTTGAGAAATTTCTGGTCAATCGCGTACGGCTTGCCTCGGGAATCCACAAGTTGTTCGGTGGTCTGATCCACCCAAATGTGGGATTTCAGAATCTCACCCGCAATCTCTTCGCCGTACTTCGCAAGCAGCTCTTCTTCTCGCTGCTCCTTCTGAAATTTCTCTTTCGCGAAAGAGTCTACGAAGATATACAGTGCCGCTAGCACGGACAAAATGATGAAGCTGACGAACACTGGCCAGTACTTCTGGACCTGCTCTACGAGCGAAACTCCTCCGATGACTAGGGCAACTAACCAAAATCCGCCTCTGGCCATGGCTCCTCCCGCAAGTGCCGTGCTTAGCTCAGTTCTTGTGTCATTCTAGCCGTACCTCGAGTCAACAAATGTGTGGAACGGCACAATGGGGGCCACATGAGGAGCGTCGCGTGCAATTTTCGAAGGCTCAGTTCAGTGGAAGATGACGCTACATAAGATGGATGGAGAGGGGCGATTCAGAATCAGGCGAGCCGCCCCGCTTTAGACAGGACCACAGGTCGTGGCCCGACTTGGCCTCCGCCAACTCGTCCGCACCGCCGCGGCATTCGCCGAGGTCTGCGCTGACCGCGCTAGGAGGGCAGTGCTGCCGCCGTTATTGAACATAACGCCCGTTCGAAAAATTGCTTGGCTGTATTGTTCGATACGGAAGGTACCTCGGGCGGCTGTCGGAAGCGACCGCAGTTCAGTCGGCCGTCGACGAGCAGGCGCAGGGAAGGGGGGCCCAAAGTCGAAATGGGCGGCGACATCATTTGCCAGATTTGACGTTAGTTTCTCATCCCCGTCGCCTGTACCCAGTAATCGCCTCGCTCGCTCACATATCCGTGAGAAGTCAATGCACTATGCGCGCCGCGAGCTCAAAGTTCGGGCTAATTAGGAATGTCGCCGTCAGCACCAATGGGCGACCTTTAAACGCGCACGCGAGCGCCTGCAGCACGGCCGCCCCCCCTACTTTATGGGGGTGCCCATAATTGAACTTCTCGTATGCCGCGACATAAAACTGCGATACAGTTGTCTTAACATTTGAAAACAAGCCGCGAGATACCAACTACGTCGGATGTATCTCGGGCGATGGCTGTACAGCCGTACCAACGGCTGGTTGCTTTTGCAGGCGATTCATGGCCGGGGTCTCGGGGGAAGTTGGGGTGCGCCATAAGCTGACGCAATTTATTCGACCGCTGTGCCGTTTTGGATCTGTTACGGTCACGCTCTCTACGCTCTTGCTTGGGATTCTGAGCACAACCGTCGTGTATGCGGTCTGCACCGAGTTGCTGGAACGTGATGCCGAGCTACGCTTCACGAGCGATACGGACGACGTCATTCAGCAGATCGATACCCGCATTCGCCTTTACACCGACGTGTTGGTGACCATGCAGGCGCTCTTTGGAGCGAGCGACCACGTATCACGCGCTGAGTTTCGCGATTTCGTCAATGGCCTGAGCCTGCCGCAGCGCTATCCTGGCTTTCAGACCCTCAATTACGCCCAGTACGTGCCGGCTGCGGAATTGGCTGCGTTCGTGGCCAGCCAGCGCAAGGACCCTGTCCTGCACAAAGCCGGCGTGGACTTTGCCGTCCATCCTGCCGGCCGGCGCCCTGCCTACTTCGTGCTGACCTACGCCGAACCGCTCGGCGAAAATCGAACTTCGATCGGTATCGACATGGGGGCCGAACCGCACCGCCTCGGGGCACTCGAAAAAGCGCGCGATACCGGACAAGCCGTCAGCAGCGGACGCCTTATTTTCAGTGAATCCAGGAGACCCCACGTCGGCATTGCCTTGCGGCTGCCGGTCTACAGGAACGGTCTTCCGCTGGAGGACGTGGAAGCGCGTCGTCGCGCCTACGTCGGCTCGGTTGGCGCAGGCATACGGGTTGGCGACCTGCTGAGCAACCTGGCCAACCAGGAAATGCTGCGCAGGACTCGCTTCCGGCTTTACGATGCTGGCGATTCAGATATGGAAGCGATTTCGCCTTCACCGGCCACATTGCTCTATGACAGCCTCAACGGGCTGTCCGAAAACGCCGGAGGCCAGAAAATGCCGCCGGCCATCGCCGACCCGATCGACAAGATTGGCGCGAGCGAGTGGAAAGGTCCGATACAACGTGCAAACGTTGCGGCAAGTCGCCCGTATCTGAGCAAGACTGTCTATCAATCCTTTGGCGGGCGGCGCTGGTTGATCGAGTTTTCCTCAGCCACGATGGCGATCAGCGGTCCTCAGCGCTTCGTACCGGCCTTGATACTCGGATCCGGACTGATCATCAGCCTCTTGCTGAGTGGGTTGGCGTATGCGCTGTCGAGTTCTCGTACGCGCGCCCTCGCCGTGGCGGATGGCATGACGCGAAGCTTGCGCGAGAGCCAGGCCGCGCTTGCCGAAGCACAGCGCATTGCGCGCCTGGGTAACTGGCGCATCGACCTGGAAAGGAATTGGGCAGATTTCTCCGGCGAGATGGTGCGCCTGATCGGCGGCCAGGGAGCAAGGCCTACGCTCGACATGCTCTTGCATGCCCTCGATGCCGACTACCGCGCCACCCTCGTGGCGCGCATGCAGACCGCATTGGCCGACCGTGGGGCCTTCGAACTGGAATGCCCCTACCGCTCTTCGCGCGGGCGCAAGGGCTGGCTTCACCTGATCGGGAACGCGCATGGCCTCGCGGGCTCGCGCATCTTGCGTGGCACCGCTCAGGACATCACCCAGCGCAAGGCCGCCGAACAAGCGCGTGCCCAGGAACATCGGATCGCATTGCACTTGTCCACTGCGACCTGCGCAGCCAAAGTCCCGGAACAGATTGTCCGCACCCTGGTCGAGGGCATGGAATGGGAAGCGGGCGCATTCTGGCCTACCGAGGCAGGCCGTGCGATGCAACTGGCCCCGGTCTGCGTGACGCCGAGCAGGGAACTGGGATGCTGGCTGGCAAAGCGTATGACTTGGCCGCAAGCAACAGCGGCGCTCATGCCGGACGGACCACACTGGTATGCCAGCCGTAGTGCCATCGCCAGGATGCCGCAGCACGCGTGGCTGGGCGAGCAAGGCATCCTGACTGTTTTTATCTTCCTGCTGCGAAGGGGCACCGTCACCCTCGGCGAGGTCGAGCTGTACTCGCGCGACAGGCGTGCACGGGATCGATACGCACTCGCTATGGGGAGTGCGATCGCCTCCCAGACCAGCCACTTCTTGCTGCGCAAGGAAGCCGAAGAGAATCTGCGCTTCATCGCCAATCACGACGCGCTCACTGGGCTACCGAATCGGCTGATGTTCCGGGATCATCTGGAACGACGACTGGCGATACCGCAATCCCGCCAGGACGGCCTGAGCGTTCTCTTCGTCGATCTCGACCAGTTCAAGATCGTGAACGACACCATGGGCCACGACGCGGGAGATATCTTGTTGCGAGGCGTCGCGGACCGCCTGCGCGCAGCCCTGCCTGATGTGGAACTGATCGCGCGCCTTGGCGGTGACGAATTTGTCGTGCTGGTTGAGCCAAAGGGCGACCCGACCGTGTTGAGCCGGACCATTCGGAATATGCAGGCAGCGCTTGCGCCGGGTTTCGCCGTCAACGACAAGGAGTTGCGCATCACGGCGAGCATCGGCATCAGCTCCTTTCCGGAGGACGCGGCCGACGCGCAGACGCTGCTCAAGCATGCAGACCTGGCAATGTTTAGCGCAAAGCAACGCGGCAAGAATGCCCACCAGTTCTATGCCCGCGAGATGAGCGAATCCTTGCGGCGGCGCGTCGATATGGAAGCGCATCTGCGCCGCGCGCTAGAACGCAACGAGTTTGAACTCTACTACCAGCCCCGCATCTCCCTCACGACCAATGCCTGTACGGCCGTGGAGGCGCTCATCCGCTGGCACCATCCCGAGTTCGGGCTGGTTTTGCCGGGAGATTTCATTCCCTTTGCGGAGGAGTCGGGTGCCATTGTCCAGATCGGCGCGTGGGTCCTGCGCGAGGCTTGCCGTCAGAATGCACAATGGCTCGCGCAGGGATTGGCGTCTATGCGCGTCGCTGTCAACCTCTCGGCCCGGCAGTTTGCCGACAAGAGTCTCAGGCTCATCATCCTCGATGCCCTGCGGCAAGCGGGCCTGCCAGGGAATCTCCTGGAACTCGAACTGACTGAAAGCCTGGTCATGCGGGATGCCGAGCAAGCAGCGCGCTGGCTCTCGAAACTCAAGAGAACGGGTGTGCGACTGGCCATCGACGATTTTGGCACG
>NZ_BAAILO010000665.1:0-662 GCF_054589115.1 Cupriavidus sp. 8B
CAATCTGGCTTGGACTCAAAGAGGTTCATGTCGCTGCAAGAACGCTGCGTGGCCTACGGGACGAGGGCAGTACTGACATTTGTGTATAACTGAATGGGCTTGTCGGGGTTGCGCAGCCCAATGGTTTCGTCGTCAGGCCCCGGGTTTTAATTAACTCGTGCCGTTACCAGTTTAGATCACCACGACGCTGCCAATGCCCAGGGTTTCATGGTGGCCCCCACCGGTAGCCACCACCACGAATTTCAAGCCGTCTGTCGCTCGCGGCGCGGGCGGCCACGAAGTTGCAGGCATCCCGTTTTCGTCGTGGGCGCGGTGGCACCGCCGGAATAGTTTTGAGGGATTCACCACCGCGCCCACCCCACCACGAAACCATCACGGCGTGATATATCGTGATGCTCCGATCCGGTACCGGCAGATGGGCGAATGGGCAGGGATGCTGCTACCGGGGGCCTCACCACGAAACCAGCGTCATTAACAGGATCGTGGCCATTTAAATCGGTAACGGCACGAGTGAATTAAAACTCGGGGCCTGACGACGAAACCATTGGGGTCCCCAATGACGCCACGCCAGCCTCCTGCAAGGATCGCTTTCTTTTGGTTACTTTTCTTTACGAGCGGCGTGTGTCAAGGTAGTTGTCGCCTCAGCCGTTACGCTGCTTGCT
>NZ_BAAILO010000666.1:0-418 GCF_054589115.1 Cupriavidus sp. 8B
CAAGGAAGTGACTGCTGGCGGCTGGTATGCGTCGCTCGCGGTGGACGGCACGATCCGCGCCGAGACCACGAAGGATGCCGTCAACGACATCCTGACGTACAAGGCGGCTGCCTGCGCGAAGGTGCGACAAGCCATCGCGAAGCGGACCTCCGACGAGGCAGAGCGAAAGCGGCTCTATACCCTGCTCAAAAGTGACAAGTGGCTCGAAGACAAGTACCTGCACCGGATGATGCGCAAGTACTTTCGGCACGGCGTTTCGAGTTGCGACAATCAGTTCATCGTCCGCTCGGACAAGCATCAGAGCCGCGTCAGAGACGGGCACCTGGTCATCACCATACACATCGCCAGGCAGTATGGCCCTTCGATCGAGCTCACGACGAACAGCAACGGCAAGAACGTGGACCTCACGGGTTGCAAC
>NZ_BAAILO010000667.1:0-208 GCF_054589115.1 Cupriavidus sp. 8B
CCATGCATGAGTACGTTCGACCACCCAGCGAAACTTGCCGAGACCGCTACCGTGTTCGGTTCGGCGTTTCGCGAGCACTGGCTTGATGCCGCGCTCGCGTAGCTTCCGACGATGCAGTTCGGAATCGTAGCCGCGATCGGCATAGATGACTTTGGGTTTCTGAAGTGGTCGGCCACGCACGCCGCGAATCGGTGGAATCGCGTCGATG
>NZ_BAAILO010000668.1:0-4123 GCF_054589115.1 Cupriavidus sp. 8B
ATACGGCCTTGGCACACCTCCACGGCTCGCTTCGCATCGCGCGTGGGTGTTTCCCGCCCCTTCGGGCGGGAAACACGGCTACCACAGTTGGTTGATTTTGCCGCTGGTTGGCTCCCCTCTCCCACTTGTGGGAGAGGGGCCGGGGGAGAGGGCGGGCGCTCGCTAAATAGCGCCGCGCTCATAGGCCCGGCCCGGGCTTTACGCCGTCATCACCTCGCCATACCGTTGCACGTGGAAATCGCTGTCGCCCAGCAACGGGTCGATCATCGTGAGCCGCTTGAAGTAGTCCCCAACCTCCAGTTCATCCGTCATGCCCATCCCGCCGTGCAGCTGCACGGCTTGCTGGCCGACCAGGCGGCCGGCCTTGGCGACCGTGACCTTGGCTGCGCTGAGCATGCGGCGGCGTTGCGCGGGGTCGGTTTCGTCCAGGGCTTGCGCTGCCACGTAGGCCATCGAAAGCGCCAGTTCCTTCTGTACCAGCATGTCGGCCATGCGGTGCTGCAGCGCCTGGAATACGGCTAGCGGCTTGCCGAACTGCTGTCGCGTGCGCAGGTATTCGGCGGTGATCTCGATCAGTTTTTCCATGGCGCCGGCGGCTTCGGCGCATAGCGCGGCGATGCCGTGGTCGATGCCGTGGAGCAGGGCGGGCAGGCCGTCGGCAGCGTCGCCAACCATGGCGCTGGCGTCCACCGCGACATTCTGCAGGGTGAGGTCGGCGGCGCGCAGGCTGTCCATGGTGGGATAGCCGCGCACCGTGAGCCCGGCGGCGCTCTTTGGCACCAGGAACAGGGCGAGTTCATTGCTGCCGGCGATGCGCGCGGTAAGCAGGAAGGCGTCGGCGGCCTCGCCGTGCCAGGCCAGGCTCTTGTTGCCATTGAGGACATAGCCCTCGCCCTTGCGCTCGGCGCTGGCGCGTGCGGTCTCGGGGCGGTAGCGGGTGGTGGGTTCCAGGTAGGCGAGGGTGACCACGCGCTCGCCGGCGGCGATGGCGGGCAGCCATTCGTCTTTCTGGGCGGCGCTGCCGTAGGCGCTCAGCACGGCGGTGGCCATCACCGCCGTGGGTGTGACAGGTTCCAGCACCAGGCCGCGGCCCAGTTCGCGCTGCACCACGAGCTGGCTGGCGGCGCTTTCGCCGAAGCCGCCGAATTCGGCGGGCACGGTCAGGCCGAGCACGCCCATTTCGGCTAGCTGCGCCCAGGTGGCGCGGTTGAAGCTGCCGCCGCCGCGCGCGCTCTTGCGGCGTTTGTCGAAGGTGTATTCGGTATCGATGAAGCGGCGCAGGCTGTCCGCCAGCATCTGCTGTTCTTCGCTGTAGTTGAAGTCCATGGCTGTGCTTGTTCCGTCTGTGCTCTCAGAAACCGAGGATCATCTTGGAGATGATGTTCTTCTGTACTTCGGTGGTGCCGCCGTAGATCGATGTCTTGCGAATGTCGAAGTACGTGGACGCGGCGGGCGCGGCCCAGGCCGGGGCGTGCAGCGGCGCGTCGGCAGGCGGTGCTTCGCCGGCTTCGAGCCAGCGCGGGGAATACGGCCAGGCATTGGGGCCAGCCACTTCCATCTGCAGCATGGCCAGGTCTTGCTGGATCTCGGAGCCACGGATCTTGACGATGGAGGCTTCCGGGCCGGGGCCGCGGCCGGCGTCTTGCGTGGCCACGCGCAGCAACAGCATTTCCAGCGCCATGATGTCCATCTCGATGCGGGCGATCTTGTCGCGCATGCGCACGTCGTCGATCAGCGGGCGGCCGGCGCCGTCGGTGGCTTGCGCGGCGTAGTGCTTGAGCTGGCGCAGCTCGCGGTTGCAGTGGCCAATGCCCGCAATGCCGGTGCGCTCGTGGCCGAGCAGGTACTTGGCGTAGGTCCAGCCGCGGTTCTCTTCGCCCAGCAGGTTGCCCACCGGGACTTCCACATCCTCGAACCACACCTCGTTGACGTCATGGCCGCCGTCGAGCGTGACGATCGGGCGCACCGTCACGCCCGGTGTCTTCATGTCGATCAGCAGCATCGAGATGCCTTCCTGCGGCTTGGACTCGGTATCGGTGCGCACCAGGCAGAAGATCCAGTCGGCGAAGTGCGCCATGGTCGTCCAGGTCTTCTGACCATTGACGATATAGCGGTCGCCCTGGCGCACGGCGCGCGTCTTGAGCGAGGCCAGGTCGGAGCCGGAGCCGGGCTCGGAGTAGCCCTGGCACCAGAAATCCTCCACCGTGGGAATGCGCGGCAGGAAGCGTTCCTTATGCTCCTGGCTGGCGTACTTCATCAGCACCGGGCCGATCATGGTCAGGCCGAACGGCAGCAGCCGCGGCGCGCCAGCGCGGAACGCCTCGATCTCGAAGATCAGGCGCTGCAGCGCGTTCCAGCCGGTGCCGCCCCATTCCTTGGGCCAGGTCGGCGCGCCCCAGCCCTGCGCGTGCAGGACACGGTGCCAGCGCACGTAGTCATCCTTCTCCACGCGCTGGTGAGCCAGCACCTTGTCGCGGATATCCGCAGGCAGGCTGGCCTGCACGAAACTCCGAACTTCTTCGCGGAACGCTTGTTCCGCCGCGCTGAAACGCAGGTCCATCTGTTTGTCCCTCGGTTGGGAAGGCGAGCCGCCGGCCGCCTCTTTGAGTCGTTGCGGGGATTCTATGGGTGGCAGGGCATTCGCTGCTTCCGCAATGGCAAAGCCGTCCTTCTGCGCTTGCGAACCGATGCCGGGCCGCAGCCAGCGCCCGCTGGTGCACATGCGAAGCGGAACACGGCCTTAGCCAAATCCAAATGGCACGCCTTTGCCGCCTGCCTCACACTGGCGCAGTTACGTCGCAGCACAAAAACAATTCACGCCGAGGAGACAGGCGATGTCCCGCTGGACCACACGTTGCACCCGATGGCTCGCTCTATGCGGCTGGCTGGCGGCCACGGCGAGCGCATTCGCCGCCTATCCGGACAAGCCCGTCCGGCTGGTGGTGCCCTTCCCGCCGGGCGGCGCCACCGACCTGCTGGCGCGTGAGGTCAGCCATGCACTTTCCGTGCGGCTCGGCCAGTCGGTAGTGATCGAGAACCGACCCGGCGCGGGCGGCAACATCGCCGCCGTGGCGGTGGCGCGCGCGCCGGCCGATGGCTATACCCTGCTGTTCGGCACCTTCGGCTCGCTGGCCGTCAACAAGAGCCTGTATGACAAGCCGGGCTACGACCCGCTCAAGGATTTCGCGCCGGTGGCCTCGGTGGCGTATCTGCCCAACGTACTGGTGATCCATCCTTCCGTCCAGGCCCGCAACGTGGCCGAGCTGCTGGCGCTCGCCCGGCGCGAGCCCGGCAAGTTGACCTACGGCTCATTTGGCAACGGCTCGTCGTCGCACCTGGCCGGCGAGCTCTTCACCCACATGGCGGGCGTGCGCATCGACCACGTGCCGTACAAGGGCAGCGCGCCGGCCATGACCGACCTGATCGGCGGGCGCCTGACCATGATGTTCGACAGCATCTCCACCGCCTTGCCGTATGTGCGGGATGGCCGCGTGCGGGCGCTGGGGGTGACCACTGCCAAGCCGTCCGAGCAGTTGCCCGGCGTGCCGACGCTGGCGGCAGCCGGCGTGCCCGGCTATGAGCTGACCGCCTGGTTCGGCGTCGTGGCGCCGGCCAATACCCCGCCCGCCATCGTCGACCGCCTCAACGCCGAGATCGTTGCCTCGCTCGCGCAGCCGGATCTGGCGGCGCGGCTGGCTAGCCAGGGCACGGTGCCCTTTCCTTCGACCCCGGCGCAGTTCGGCACCTATATGCGCTCCCAGTACCAGAAGTGGGACGGCCTGATCAAGGCAGCGAACATCCATCTGGATCAGTGAGTTCGCCGTTCCCAGCCGTTGCAACAGCCAGTCCGGTTCCAACCTCATCACCCGCTCGCATCATGTCTACTTTCCGCCCCGAGTTCATCCACGACATCCCCCGGCACTGGGCCGAGCAATCGCCCCAGGCGCCCTGCCTGTATGAGGTCAGCGGCGTGCTCAGCTACGGCACGCTGTGGCAGCGCATCACCGCCACCCGCGACTGGCTGGCCGCGCAGGGCGTAGGGCAGGGCGACCGCGTGATGGTGGTGGGCGAGAACTGCGCCGAGATGGTGATCATGCTGTTTGCGTGCAGCGCGCTGCACGCC
>NZ_BAAILO010000668.1:4201-29266 GCF_054589115.1 Cupriavidus sp. 8B
CCAGGTCAATGCACGGCTCTCGCCGCGCGAGATCGATGGCATCCGCGCACACGCGGAGCCATTGCTGACGTTCTTCACCAACCATGTTTCCGACGTAGCCGCAGCGCATGCCAGGCGGCTCGGCGCGCAGCCCACCGATTGCGTGGCGCTCGATCCCGGCTTCGCCAGCTTGCGCGCCACCGAGCTGCCGCCGCGCGTGAGCGCCGCCGAGGCGCGGGATGTCGCCACCCTGATCTATACCTCCGGCACCACGGGCGCGCCCAAGGGCGTGATGGTGCCGCACGCCGGCCTGACCATCTTCGCGCGGATCTCGGCCACTTCGCGCAATCTCGGTCCCGACGACATCGCCTACGGCGCGTTGCCGCTGTCGCATATCTTCGGCATCGCCACCGTGCTGATGGCCACGTTGTACGCGGGCGCGAGCCTGGTGATGCGGCCTCGTTTCGATGCTGCCGACGTGTTCGCCGCGCTGGAGTCGCCCGGCGTCACCATGCTGCAAGGAGTGCCCACCATGTTCACGCGCATCATGGCGGTGGCACGCGAGTCGGCCCAAGGTGTCACCGGCGCCACCGCGTTTCCCCGCCTGCGCTATCTCTACACCGGCGGCGCGCCGCTTGACCCCACGCTCAAGCGCGACACCGAGGCCTGGTTCGGCCAGCCGCTGCATCACGGCTACGGCATCACCGAATACGCCGGCTCGTTGTTCATCACGCGCATGGATACGCCGCGCGCCGATTGCTCGGCCGGCTACATCGTCGAGGGCGTGGAGATCAACATCACCAGCGAGCAAGGCGAGGCGATGCCCGCGGGCGAACGCGGCCAGATCCGCGTGCGCGGACCGGGCGTGATGCGCGGCTACTTCCGCAACGCGGAGCAGACCGCCGAGGCACTGTTGCCGGGCGGCTGGCTCAACACCGGCGATCTCGGTTTCCTGGGTGAAGACGGGGCGCTGTTTATCGTGGGCCGCTCCAAGGACCTGATCATCCGCTCGGGCTTCAACGTCTATCCGATCGAGGTGGAATCCGTCATCAACGCCTTCCCCGGCGTGCGCCAGTCCGCCGTGGTCGGGCGCGCTGCCGCCGACGGCAATGAAGAAGTCGTGGCCTTTATCGAAACGCAGCCGGGCGCGACGCTGGACACCGCCGCCCTGGAGGCCTACCTGCGCGACAGCCTGGCGCCGTACAAGCGGCCCGCGCAGATCCGCGTGATCGAGACCATTCCCACTACCGCCAGCGGCAAGCTCTTGAAGCAGCCGCTGCGCGCCATGCTGGACGGCGCTGCCGCAGCGGCATGACCCCCGCCGGGGCACTGGCAAGACGCACAATAAGGAGGAGACAGATGAAGCGATGGATGATGGCCGGCATGCTGCTGGCATTGGTGCAGGGCACCGCAATGGCGGACAACTATCCGGCGCGCCCGGTGAAGCTGATCGTGGGCTACGCCCCGGGCGGCCCGGTCGATACCGCCGCGCGCATTTACGCCGACTACCTGGGCCGCACGCTCAAGCAGCCGGTCGTGGTGGACAACCGTGCCGGCGCCAGCGGCGCCATTGCCGCGGACCTGACGGCAAAGGCAACGCCGGACGGCTACACGCTGTACTTCGTGGCCAGTCCCACCATGACCATGACGCCGTTGATCCAGAAGTCGGTGAACTTCAATCCGACCAAGGATTTCACCTATATCGGCCTGATCACCGATTACACCAATGTGCTGCTGATCAACAAGGATTTCCCCGCCAAGAACGTCACTGAACTGGTCGACTACGCGCGCAAGCATCCCGAAGGCGTCAGCTTCGGCTCGGCCGGCGTAGGTGCTTCCAACCACTTGTCCGCCGAGTTGCTGGCGCAGATGGGCGGGGTGAAGATGCTGCACGTGCCGTACAAGGGCAACTCGCCCGCGATGGCCGATGTGATCGGTGGCAAGGTCACCTTCATGTTCGACATCACTGGCACGGCCATCGGCCATATCCAGGGCGGCAAGGTACGCGCGCTGGCGGTCACGTCGAAGACGCGCAACGCGGCGCTGCCGACCGTGCCGACCATGATCGAGTCCGGCATGAAGAACTATGACCTGACCGGATGGTACGCGCTGATCGGCCCGCAGAAGCTGCCCGCCGATGTGGTGGACAAGCTGGTCAAGGCGCAGAAGGCCATCGGCGACGATCCCGCCTTCCAGCAGCGCATGACGCAGGGCGGCTACGATCTCAACATCACGGGCCCGAAGCCGCTGGCCGATCGCATCCAGCGCGAGCTCAAGCTGTGGGGCGGCGTGGTGAAGACCGCGAACATCCAGGTGGATTGAGGTTGGTTTGCTACCTCTCCCACTTGCGGGAGAGCAACCGGGGGAGAGCGCGGCTGGCTACGCCGTCGTGCTGGATAAAACTATTGGCTTCGCTCCCAGTGGCTCCTAGCCAAACCGCCCCTCTCCCCAACCCTCTCCCCATGAGGGGAGAGGGAGCGACAGCCGTCGTCATGGCGCGTGCTGTTGGCCTATTCGTCGGCTCCGTTCATTGCCGCCGGTTCGCTCCCCTCTCCCACTTGTGGGAGAGGGGCCGGGGGAGAGGGCGGGCGCTCGTTACGCCGTCGTGCTGGTCAAATCCGAGGGCTCCGCTTCAAGTGGCTCCTGGCCAAGCCACCCCCTGAGGGGAGAGGGAGAGACAGCCGTCGTCATGGCGCGCGGTGTTGGCCCATTCGGCGGCTTCGGCTAATGGCTCTGGCAGGTCAGTGGTTCTGCACCAGCCGCCGGTAGTAGTTGGGCAACGCAAACAGCGCGCGATGCACCTCCCCGTTGTAGTAGTCCAGCTCGCCGATGCCGTAGCCGCGCAGGCGCTGATCCACCTCATAGGGCAGGCGGGACAGTGGATCCAGCGTGTCCGAGGCGAAGGCCAGTCCCCAATACGCGCCATACAACGGCACGTAGAGGCCAAAGGGCCTGACGATCTCGAACACCCCGCGCAGTTGCAAGGTGATCTGGCGCACCCGTTCCGGCTCGAATACCGGCGAGCCGATATGCATGGCCACGGCGCCGCCCGGCGCCAGCAGCGATTTGACCAGTCGCAGCGCTTGCGGCGTGTAGAGCGGCTGCGCCGGCGTGTCGGGATCGGTCAGGTCGAGCACGACCAGGTCGAAGCGCTCGCCGTGCGGGTCGCGGCTTTGCTCCGCCATATAGGCGAAGCCGTCGCCGATCCGCAGTTGCAGGCGCGGATCGTCGAACGCGCCGCGATGCACCTGCGGCAAGTGCTGCCGCGCCGCGCGGATCACCTCCGCGTCGAGTTCGGCCAGCACCACGCGCTCCATCGTCGGGTACTTGAGCAGTTCCTCGCAGGCCCCGCCGTCGCCGCCGCCCAGCACCAGCGCCCGGCGCGGCGTGGCATGGGTGATGGCCGTGGCATGGACCATGGGCTCGTGATAGAAGAACTCGTCGCGCTCGGAGGTCATGTAGCGGCCGTCGAGCCGCAGCAGCTTGCCCCATTGCGGCGTGTCGAATACCTCCAGCAACTGATGCGCCGTGCGCACTGTTTCCAGCCGGCGCGTGGCGCGAAAGCCGTAGGCGCTGTCCGGGTTCTGCCACTCCAGCAGCAGCTCGTTGGCCTGATCCTGCGGATCGTCGGAGCCGCGCAGCAGGCGGTTGGTGCTTTGCCGGCGGGGCGCGAACGCGATCAGCAGGGCGTCGAGCAGGGCTTCGGCCTTGGCCGAGTTGTTGTCCGAGAAATTGCAGACATAGACATCGAGCGTGACGCCATCGCGTTCCGGCCAGGTGTGCACGGCCAGGTGCGATTCGGCGAGCAAGGCGGCGCCGGTGACACCGCCTTGCTCGCCCTGGTGGCCGGGAAAGGTATGGAACTTCTCGGCCACCAGCGTCAGGCTCGCGGCCGCCACGGCCTGGCGGCAAAGGCTGGCGAGCAGCCGGGCGTCGCACAGCAAGGCTGGCGCGCAGCGGCATTCGTACAAATCAGCGGTTAGGTGCAGTCCCTGCATGTCTGGGCGGTTCCTCCTTGCGTGCCAGCCCGCGGCCCGGCAAATGGAAGCCGAAACCGCGTCACGAGAGGCGTGGACACGGTCATGAGGCGGGCTGTCGGATGGGGCAATGCGGTCCGGCGTCGGCGTGATCCGGAGCGATTGCAGAGGGCGGGCCTGGCGGTTGCGGCATGCGCTTCAGTGGGAAGCGAGAATGCACGCAGCGCCAGGCCAATGAAGCGGCTGAGTGTAGCCGAGATGCGCCACGATATGGCGGGGCAGCAGCCGCGCGATCCCGCGCGCGGGGGCATTGCATTCGGAACGCGGGCTGTCTTCGCCTTGATTTACAGGGGTTTCAAGCTGTCCTAGGCGTTTTCCCAATTTGCGCCGGAATTTTCTGCATTTGAGATCGGCGCCAATCAGCCGGCCGGAGCGCGCTTGCGCAGCAGGTAGCGCTGCACACCATCGAGCACCAGCACGCCGTGCTGGTTGTGCACCGTCGAGCGCAAGGTCAGCACCCCTGTTGTGCGGTTAGGCGCCAGCTCGGCAACTTCCAGCGCGCTGTACAACGTGTCGCCCACGTAGACCGGATGCAGGAAGCGGCTGCTCTGGTCAATAAAGCCCTTCAGTGATTCCTCCACCATATGCGGAAACAGGCCGGCGCCTGCCGCGGTCTGGATCAGCACCTGGTAGCCATGCGCCAGCATGTGCGGCATGCCGTGGGCGCGGCAGTACTCGGCATCGTAGTGCACCGGATGGTTGTCGCCGCTGGCAAGCTGGAAGGCGGCGAACAGCGCCTCGGTCATGGTGCGCGAGGGCAGCACGAAGCGTTCGCCGGGCGCGAAATCCTCGAAATAGCGTTGCTCGCACATGCGGTGGCGGCGGGGGTCGAAGGCGATGCCTTCGGGGCTCGCTGCGGAGGACTTGATGGTCATCGGTCGGGATATCCGGGTTGTGGGCGGGAGCTCAATCCGCCTTGATGCCAAGCCGCTCCACCAGCGCCTTCTCCTGCGCGATCTGCTGCATGGCAAAGCGGGTGTAGCCGGCGCTGTCCAGGTACATCAGGTCCTGGTCCTGCTGCTTGAGCGCGGCGAGGTGCTGGGGATCTTCCGCGGCGCGCCGCAGCGCGTGCTGCAGGATGTTGAGCACCTTGGGGTCCATGCCCTTCGGCCCGGCCACGCCGTAGGGCGAGTTCGAGACGATGTCGTAGCCGAGCTCGCGCAGCGTGGGCGCGTCGGGCCAGCGCGGGGAGCGCTGCGCCGTCCATAGATTCAGCCAGCGCAATTTGCCCGCATCGACCAGCGTGCCGGCGGAGCTGCCGGCGGCGCACAGCTGCACATGGTTGCCCATCAGCGAGTTCAGGCAGTCGGCATCGCCCTTGAAGGGCACGTGGTTGACCGTGAGGTTTTCCTTGGTCACCAGCTCGATCATGGTGATGTGCGGCGAGCTGTACTGGCCCGGCGAGCCGTAGCTGACGGTGCCCGGTTTGGCGCGTGCATCGCGCAGGAAATCGCCCCAGTTCTTCCACGGTGAATTGGCCGGCACCACCACGCCGAAGGTATAGCCGGTGATGCGCGACAAGTAGGTGAAATCGCGCGCAGGGTCGAAGGCGGTCTTCTGGATGAAGGGTTGACGGAATACGGTGACCGGCATCGTCGACAGCGTGTAGCCGTCGGGCTTCGCTTGCCGCAGGGCAAGCGCGCCCATGGTGCCGGCCACGCCCGGCTTGTTGTCCACCACCACGGTCTGGCCGAGCGACTTCTGCAAGGCCACGGCAAACTGGCGCACCACCACGTCGGTGGTGCCACCCGGCGCGTAGGGCACGATCAGCGTCACCGGGCGGGTAGGGTAGGTGGGAGCCGGCTGCGCTTGGGCAAGCGTGGCGCAGCCTAGAACGATGGCGGCGCTAGCCACGCGCCATGGTTTGCGGAATGCATGCATCGGAAGTCTCCTTTTGTTGTCGTTCCCTTCGTTCCCTTCGATCCCGATGTTGTCGTTGTCCTTTTGACTTTCGCTTCTAGTGTCCCGTTCCGCTGATTCGTTCGCAAAGTCTGTTGAGCTTGGAGGAGGAATTGTAGGTTGGGGGAAGTGTGCGATGTGTATTGCTTGTGGCCCGCTGACGCGGGTTTTGGCGCTTGCTGGGCGGGGTTTTCATGCTTCTAGCTGCTGTCGCGGCTGCAGAAGCCAAAACGATGCGTGCCCGCGCAACCAGCGACGCTGGGATACTCCGTGAACTCGCCATCGACGCAAGTTGAGACCGCTCGTCTTCGCTCAACCGGTCAGCTCTCCACGATGGCCCATGCGTCCATCGCCTGGCCCCCGGCATCGTCGCCGGTCCACAAGTTGACCTTGCCCGGCGTAGTGGCATCGGCTGCGCCGCCCACCGTCACCGTGTCGTGATCGAACATCGGCGCCAGCCCACGGAAGCCGAACCGGCGCACCGTGGCGCCGGGCATCTCGCGTGCCAGCAGGTCCAGCGTGAGCATCGCCTGCAGCGGGCCGTGCACGACCAGGCCGGGGTAGCCTTCCACGTCGCGCACATAGTCGTGGTCGTAGTGGATGCGGTGGCCGTTGAAGGTGAGCGCGGAGAACCGGAACAGCATGACCGGGTCGGCACGCAACTGGCGCTGCCATTGCGCCTGGTGCGCCAGGCGTGGCCGCGGGGGCAGCGGCTGTCCCGGCTCCGGCATGGCGCGGTAGACCAGGTCGTGGCGCTCGATCAGCGCGACCTCACCTTCGACGGTAAGCACATGCTCCACGGTGACGAACCACAGCTCGCCGCTGCGTCCGCTCTTGTGCTCGACATTGCGGATGGTGGACGTGCGCGTGACGGTATCGCCCACGCGCAGCGGCTTGCAAAAATCCAGCTCGCCGCCCGCCCACATGCGGCGCGGCAGCGGCACCGGCGGCATGAAGCCGCCCAGCGCCGGGTGGCCGTCCTGGCCAAGCTCGCGCTGCGGGGCGCGCGGCAGGAAGTAGAGCCAGTGCCACAGCGGTGGCAGCGGGCCGCGCACCAGCGCATCGCCATCGAGGTCGAGCGTGGCCGCGAGGCCGATCACGGGTTCCGGGGAGAGGGTCTCGGTGCGGCTTTCGCTGCGGCCGATCCAGGTGCGCAGGGTTTCGAGTTGGGTCATGGCTGGGTTACTGCGGGTCCTGTGCGGGTTTGCCCGCCAGCGCCAACATGCGCCGGGCCTGTTCGATGACGGGGCGGTCGACCATCTTGCCGTCAACCTGCACGGCGTGGCTACCGCTGGCGGTGGCGTCCAGCACGCGCTGCGCCCAGTCCAGTTGCTCTGTCGTGGGCAGGAAGCCCGCGCGCACCGCGGCAAGCTGGGCCGGGTGGATGCACAGCTTGGCGGCAAAGCCGAGCGCGCGCGAGTGCGCTACGTCATCGGCCAGCACGGCCTCGTCCTTGAGCGCGGTGGTGACGCCATCCACGGGCGGCGGCAGGCCGGCCACGCGTGAAGCCAGCACAATGCGCGAGCGCGCCATCAGCAGCGCCTCGCGGGTATGGGCGCAGCCCAGGTCCACGGCGAAGTCCAGCGAGCCGAAGGCCAGCCGCGACACGCCTGGCGCGGCGGCGACCGCATCGATGTCGTGCAGGCCCCGCGCGCTTTCGATGATGGCCACCAGGCGGCCCTGGGGGTTCACCTGGGCCAGCGCCTGGGCGATCTCGCCAAGCGCGGCCGGGTCTTCTGCCTTGGGCACCAGCAATCCGGCCAGGTGTGCGTCGGGCGGCAGGGCGCGCAGCCATTCCATATCGGCGGCGAAGGCCAGCGAGCTGGCGTCGTTGATGCGCACGTAAGCCTGCGCCTGCGCGCCGCGTTCCAGCAGCCAGGCGGCAATGGCCGTGCGCGCGGCCGGCTTGGCGTCCGGATGCACCGCATCCTCCAGATCGAGGATCAGTGCATCGGGCGCGGCGGCCGCGGCTTTGTCGAAGCGTTCGGGCCGGTCGCCCGGCACGAACAAATAGGTGATGGCAGTGGACATGAAGCGAGCCTTGGTAGGATTGGCCGCGTTATTTCGCGACAGGCAGCCAGTCGGTGACCCTCGCCTGTTTCTCCAGCGCCCACACGCGGGCAATGATGGTGCGCATCTCGGCCTCGCTCGCGCCGTGGCGGAACGCGCCCAGTTGCAGCGCCTTGGCCTCGAGCTCCGCGCGCGACAGCGTATTGCCCGGATCGCCCTTGGGCACGTCCACGCGGCCCGCCAGCGTGCGGCCGTCGGTGGTCTTGACAGTGACGCGGCCGATCCACTGGCGCGGATACGCGGCATTGATCTCGTCGTCCAGTTCCATTTCCACCTTGTCGCGGAAGGCGGCCACCTTGGCGTCCTGCAGCGCATGGTCCTCGAACTCGCCCAGGCCGGCGTGCGCGTGCACCGCTACCAGGCCCAGCACGGTGCCCATGGAGAACTTGGCCTGGTGGATGGTCTTGGGATCGGTCACCGGGCCGAGCACGTCGATGGCGCCCTGGTGCACGTGCGCGGTCACGCTGGCGATCTGGTCCGCGCTGATCTTCTCGCGCAGCATCAGGTCCTTGAGCGCATCGGCCGCCGGGTGCGTGTGGCGGCAGGAGGCAAAGAACTTGAAGGAGGTTTCGGCGGTGGCCCAGCGCTCGCCCAGGCCGTCGGTCAGGGCGGCCGGGTTGGCGTCGCTGGACATCCCGGCGGCCATGCCCTGCGGGCCTTCCAGGATACGCTTGGCGCCGGTGAAGCCAGCGCGCGCGATCCAGGCGGACATCAGGCCGTCGGCGGCGGCCTTGGCGGTGTGCAGTTGCTTGGAGTCCGCGGCGTCGCGCAGGAATTCCCACAGGCCGGCGGCCTGCGTGCCGGCCGAGCCGAGCGCCTGGTTGATGCCTTCGGCGTCCATGCCATACAGCTTGGCGACTGCCGCGGCTGCCGCCAGCGTGCCGACCGTGCCGGTGGTGTGGAACACGCGATAGTGCGAGCGGCCCATGAATTCGCCAATGCGGATGCCTGCCTCGTAGCCGGCGATGGATGCCAGCAGCACCTCGGCACCGCTCTTGCCCTCGGCCTGCGCGGCAGCGATCACCGCCGGGAACACCACGGCGGCGGGATGCAGCACCGAGCCGTTATGCACGTCATCCTGCTCCACCACGTGGGAGGAAGCGCCGTTGATCAAGGCGGCAAAGTACGGCGAAGTGCGGCGGCGATCCACCAGCATCTCGGCCGGGCCCTGTTGCGGGCCCATTGCGGCGACGAACTCCTGCAGCTTGCGCACCGCCGGTGCGTCCTTTCCAGCGATGGCGGAGGCGATCCAGTCGAGGAACAGGTCCTTGGTGCGCTCCACCACTTCGGCGGGCACGTCGGCCAGCGTGAACCGGGCCAGGAAATCGCACAGCTGGCGGGTAGGGTAGGTGTGGTCAGTAGCTTGGCTCATGCCGGCTCCGGGCGGTGTTCGGGATGGTGGGTTGTGTTGCTGTTCCTCCCCTCTCCCACGTTAGTGGGAGAGGGGTGCCACGCCTGCGCGAGAATCGTGCGCGGGCGCTCTTGCTGCATTCTGTTGTTCAAATCGTCTTGCTGTCAGTCATCCTGGCAATCTCGTCCACGCCGTAACCCAGCTCGGCCAGGATGGCCGTGCTATGCGCGCCCAGCGCCGGGACATCGCCCATCACCGGCTCCACGCCCGACAGGTTGGCCGGCGGCAGCAGCGCGCCGATGGGGCCGCCGGGGCTGGCCACTTCGCGCCAGCGTCCGCGCGCGGCCAGTTGCGGGTGGCTCCACACCGCCTCGATATCGTTCATCGGCGCGTTGGCGATCTGCGCATCGTCGAGCAGCGCTTCGACCTGCGTCACCGTCATCGGCGCGAAACGCGCTTCGATCAGCGCGGTCAGCTCGGTGCGGTTCTTGACGCGTCCCGAGTTGGAGGAGAAGCGCTCGTCCTTGAGCAACGCCGGCTGCGCCAGGACCTTGTTGCAGAACGCCTGCCATTCGCGCTCGTTCTGCAGGCCGAAGATCACGCTGCCGCCGTCGCCCGTGCGGTGCACGCCATACGGTGCGATGGCCGGATGCGACGCGCCAAAACGCGCCGGCGCCGTGCCGCCGTAGTGGCCGAAGTACAGCGCGTAGTTCATCCATTCGGTCAGCGCCTCCAGCATGGTCACTTCCACGCGCAGGCCCTGGCCGGTGCGCCCGCGCTGCAGCAGCGCGGACAGGATGCCGCTGTAGGCGTACATGCCAGCCGCGATGTCGGCGATGGAAATGCCCGCGCGCGAGGGCTCATCCGCGCTGCCGGTGATGCCGATCAGGCCGGCGGCGGCCTGGATCAGCAGGTCGTATGCCTTCTTGTCGCGATAGGGGCCAGCGTCTCCGTAGCCCGAGATATCGCAGACGATCAGCTTGCCGTAGCGCGGATGCAGCGTGTCGAAGTCGAGCCCCATGCGCGCGGCCGCGCCCGGCGCCAGGTTCTGCACCAGCACGTCGGCATCGGCCAGCAGGCGGTGCAATACGGTTTGTGCCTCAATCTGCTTCAGGTCGAGCGTCAGGCTCTCCTTGCCGCGGTTGAGCCAGACAAAGTGCGAAGCCTGGCCATTGACGGTCTCGTCATAGCCACGCGCGAAGTCTCCCACGCCGGGGCGCTCCACCTTGACCACGCGGGCGCCGAGGTCGGCCAGCTGGCGGGTGGCGAACGGCGCGGCCACGGCGTGTTCGAGGGAGACGACGCGGATCCCGTCGAGCGGGCGTATGCCCTGGTGCGTAGCAAGCATGGGGGCGGGCCTCAGAACGAACGCGGCAGCTCGAGCACGTGCTCGGCCACATACGACAGGATCAGGTTGGTGGAGATCGGCGCCACCTGGTACAGGCGCGTCTCGCGGAACTTGCGTTCGATATCGTATTCGGCGGCGAAGCCGAAGCCGCCGTGCGTTTGCAGGCAGACGTTAGCGGCTTCCCACGAGGCATCGGCCGCGAGCAGCTTGGAGATATTGGCCTCCTTGCCGCAGGGCTTGCCGGCGTCGAACAGCGCGGCGGCCTTGTAGCGCATCAGGCTGGCGGCTTCCACGTTCACATAGGCACGCGCGATGGGGAACTGGATGCCCTGGTTCTGGCCGATGGGGCGGTCGAACACGATGCGCTCGCGCGCATAGTTGCTGGCGCGCTCGATAAACCAGTAGCCGTCGCCCACGCATTCGGAGGCAATCAGGATGCGTTCGGCGTTCAGGCCGTCGAGGATGTACTTGAGCCCCTTGCCTTCCTCGCCGATCAGGTTCTCGGCGGGAATCTCCAGGTTGTCGAAGAACAGTTCGTTGGTCTCGTGGTTGACCATATTGCGGATCGGCCGCACCGTCAGGCCCTTGCCGATGGCCTCGCGCAGGTCCACCACGAACACCGACAGCCCCTCCGACTTGCGCTTGACCTGGTCCAGCGGCGTGGTGCGCGCCAGCAGCAGCATCAGGTCCGAGTGCTGCACGCGCGAGATCCACACCTTCTGGCCGTTGATGACGTAGCGGTCGCCCTTCTTCACGGCGGTGGTCTTGAGCTTGGTGGTATCGGTGCCGGTGGTGGGCTCGGTCACCGCCATCGACTGCATGCGCAGCTCGCCCGAGGCGATGCCCGGCAGCCAGCGCTGCTTCTGCTCGGCCGAGCCGTGGCGCAACAGGCAGCCCATCACGTACATCTGGCCGTGGCAGGCGCCGGAGTTGCCGCCGGTGCGGTTGATCTCCTCCATGATGACGGACGCCGCGGTCAGCGGCAGGCCCGAGCCGCCGTACTCCTCGGGGATCAGCGCGGACAGCCAGCCGGCCTTGGTCAGCGCCTGCACGAACTCCTCGGGGAAGGCGTTCTGCTCTTCCACGCGTTGCCAGTAGGCGGAATCGAAGCCGGTGCACAGGGCACGCACGGCTTCGCGGATGTCGGGATACGGCTGGTCGTGCGATTGTTCTGCGAACATGAAAAGGGGCCCCGGAATGGACGTTATGGGTATTAGCTTGTGGCCATTATTCCCGAGGGCCTGCCGCGCGGTAATTCGGATTTGCGAAAGAGCGGCTTAGCGCCCCCGGAAGCAGGCCGGGCCGGGACGGCGCGGGCGTGGGCGGTGCCGCGCGCACTTGCTGGCGCTCGGCAGCTTCTGTCCCGCCTTGCCCACCCTTAGGGAAATCCGTATTGCATATGCGCCGCTTTATCGCCACGCTTGCCTGAAACGATAACGCCGCGCGCCCGCACAGGCCGACGCAGGCGAGCCCTAGCCGGCATAGCCCGGCCAATCCACCAATTTGGAGACGAAAGACATGGCAGGCAGCAAACAGCGGCGGCACGGGCGGGTCAGCAGTGAAAATGCAGCGCAAATGAGCCGGGTCCAGGCGTCATGGCGCTGGATGGCGCTCGCCGCGCTGGGCGTGGCGGCAGCGCTCACGCTGGCAGCCCCGGCGCGCGCCGCCGATGCCTACCCCAGCAAGCCGATCACCATGGTGGTCCCCTTTGCCGCGGGCGGCCCCACCGACGTGGTGGCGCGCACCATGGCCGCGGCCATGTCCAGGACCCTGGGCCAGAGCGTGGTGGTGGAAAACCGGCTCGGCGCCGGCGGCACCGTCTCCGCCGCCTACGTGGCCAAGGCCGCACCGGATGGCTACACCATCCTGATCCACCACAACGGCATGGCCACTGCGCCGGCGCTGTACAGCAAGCTCCCCTACAAGCCGCTGACGGATTTCAGCTTTGTCGGCCAGGTGGCCGACGTGCCCATGACCCTGCTCGGCCGCCATGACCTGCCTGCCAAGACGCTGCCGGAGCTGATTGCCTACATCCGCCAGAACCGGGAAAAGGTCAACCTGGCCAACGCCGGGCTGGGCGCGGTCTCGCAGCTGTGCGGCATGCTGTTCCAGAAAGCCATCGGCGTCGAACTCACCGCCATTCCCTACCAGGGCACCGCGCCCGCGATGACCGCCCTGCTGGGCAGCCAGGTCGACATCCTGTGCGACCAGACCACCCAGACCTTGCCGCATATCAAGGCCGACAAGGTCAAGCTCTACGGCGTCACCACCACCACGCGCATCAAGGCCTTGCCTGACACCGCCACGCTGGCCGAGAGCGGGCTCAAGGGCTTCGAGGTCAAGGTCTGGCACGGCATCTACGCCCCGCACGGGACGCCGCCGGCGGTCATCGACCGGCTTAACGGGGCGCTGCGCACCGCGCTGAAGGATCCGGCGGTGGCCGCGCGGCTGGCCGATCTTGGCGCCGAGATCGTGCCGGAGGACAAGCAGACGCCGGAAGGGCTGCGCACGTGGCTGAAGGCCGAGATCGAGAAATGGTCGCCGATCATCAAGGCGGCCGGGGTGAAGGCGGATTGAGCGCAGGGCGAGGGATCGCCGCGGCGCAAAGGTAGTAAGATTTCCGGATCACTGCGCCAGTGCCGGCCCATCGGTTGAAGCGAATCGCGCCGGCACTGGCTCTTCCACTACGGTTCCGGGAGCCCCCTTGTTCGAACGTGCCAGACAGGATTTCGCCGCGCTAACCACCCGCGCCGAGTTTCACTCGTTGCGCCTGGTCCGGCAGAGCGGCGAGCATTGCATGATGCGGCGCGGCGTCGCCGAGCCGCCGTCCCTCACGCAGGACATGGGAGCTATGCTCAATGTGCGCCTGGCTGGCGTGGAGGCTTATGCCGCCACCAGCGATCTCAGCGTGGCCGGGTTGCAGCGCGCGCTCGATAGCGCCGAAGCGCTGGCACGGCGGATCGCCGCGCATGGCCTTGTCGACCTGCGTGGACTGGAGCCGCCCCAAGGCCAGGCCCGCTACGAATCCCCCGGCCTGCACGGTGCGTTCCCGGGGCTTGCCGAGCGCTTCGCGCTGCTGGCGGAGGTGTCTGCCAGCGTGCCCGCCGATTCGCGGCTGGTGAACTGGCTGGTTTATCTCGATCACCAGCGCTTTGAGCAGCTCTACCTCAATAGCGCCGGTGCCGAGCAATGGCAGGCGTTGCGCTTCGTCTATCCCGGCATCAGCGTGACCGCCTTCGACGGCAACGACAGCCAGACCCGCAGCTTCGGCGGCTTCGGCAGCGGCCAGCAAGGCGGCGCGGAGGTCATCGCGCGCCTGGGCTTCGCTAACGCTGCATCGCGGGTGGCGGACGAAGCCTTGCAGTTGCTGCACGCGCCCAATGCGCCGAGCGGCCCCACCGACCTGCTGCTGATGCCGGACCAGATGATGCTGCAGATCCATGAATCCATCGGCCATCCGCTGGAACTGGACCGCATCCTCGGGGACGAACGCAACTATGCGGGCACCAGCTTTATCGGGCTGGAGGACTTTGGCCGATACCAGTATGGTTCGTCCCTGCTCAATATCAGCTTCGACCCGGGCATCCCGGAGGAACTGGCCAGCTACGGCTTTGATGACGAGGGCCAGCCCGCGCAAAAGGAATTCCTGATCCGCGATGGCCTGCTACTGCGCCCGCTGGGCGGCGCGCTGTCGCAATGGCGCAGCGGGCTGCCGGGTGTCGCCAACAGCCGGGCCTGCAACTGGAACCGGCCGCCGATCGATCGCATGGCCAACCTCAACCTGGAGCCGGGCGACCGTACCATGGCGCAACTGGTCGGCGGCATCGAGCGCGGCATCCTGATGTCCTCCAACCGTTCCTGGTCCATCGACGATGCGCGCAACAAGTTCCAGTTCGGCTGCGAATGGGGACGCCTGATCGAGGACGGCGAGCTCAAGGGCGTGGTCAAGAACCCGAACTACCGCGGTGTTTCCGCGAATTTCTGGCGCAGCCTGGCTGCCGTTGGCGATGCCAGTACCTTCGAGGTGCACGGCACGCCGTACTGCGGCAAGGGCGAGCCCAACCAGGTGGTGCGCGTCGGCCATGCTTCGCCGGCCTGCGTGTTCAAGCAAGTGGAAGTCTTTGGAGGAGCCGCGTGATGGCGGATGCGCAATCGTTGTTCGCGGCGCTGGCCGAAGATGTGCGCAATGCGCTGGGCGAGGGCGAAGCCTTCACGCTGTGGTACAGCGCGGAAGAGTCCGAGTTCATTCGCTTCAATCGCGCGCGCGTGCGCCAGGCCGGGCAGGTCCGGCAAGCCACGGCCCGGCTCAAGCTGATCCGCGACGAGCGCCATGCCAATATCGGCATCACCCTGTCCGGCGAGCCGGCGGCCGATCGCCAGCGCCTCGCCGATGGCTTGCTGCAACTGCGCGAGGCGA
Organism: Cupriavidus sp. 8B; assembly: GCF_054589115.1. NCBI lineage: Bacteria > Pseudomonadati > Pseudomonadota > Betaproteobacteria > Burkholderiales > Burkholderiaceae > Cupriavidus > Cupriavidus sp. 8B. The sequence continues at coordinate 19,303 of NZ_BAAILO010000668.1, forward strand.
TCGGCCAGTTGCAGCCCGATCCCTACCTGATGCTGGAGCGCGAACCTTGGCAGCGCGCGCTGGCCGATGTGGCTGCGCCGCCGGACAGCGCCGAGGTGTTCGCGCAGATCGACGAGGCCGCGCGCGGGCTGGACCTGGTCGGCATTTATGCCGCCGGTCCGTTGTACCGGGGTTTTGCGAACAGTTTCGGCGCTTTTGGCTGGCATGCCGCGCAAGGCTTCCACTTCGACTGGAGCCTGTTCCACGCCAACGGCCAGGCGGTAAAGGCCGACTACGCCGGCTCGCGTTGGGATGCCGCCGAATTCGCCAGCCGCTTTGCCCAGGCGCGCCAGCAGCTGGACCACCTGGGCAAGCCGCAGCGCGTATTGCCGCCCGGCGAGTATCGGGCCTACCTGGCCCCAGCCGCGCTCGAGGAAGTGCTGGGCATGTTCTCCTGGGGCGGCTTCTCGGCCCGCGCGCTGGCGCAGAAGGAAAGCCCGCTCCAGCGGCTATACGACGGTGGCGCGCGCCTGAGCCCGCTGCTGGATCTTGATGAATGCGCAACCGGCACGCTGGCCCCGGCCTTCGGCCCGGAAGGCATCCCGCGCAGCGACGTGAAGCTGGTGCGCGCCGGGCTGCCCGCCGGCCGGCTGGTCTATCCCCGCAGCGCGCGGGAGTACGATCTAGCCGCCAATTGCGCCAGCGCCGGCGAAGGGCCGCAGTCCCTCGCCATGGCAGCCGGCGGCCTCGCGCGGGACGACGTGCTCGCCGCACTCGGCACCGGCCTCTATATAGGTAACCTTTGGTATCTCAACTGGTCCGACGCGCCGGCGGCCCGCATGACCGGCATGACGCGCTTCGCTACGTTCTGGGTGGAAGAAGGCCGCATCCAGGCGCCGCTTGGGACAATGCGGTTTGACGACAGTATCTATAGCTTCCTGGGGGAGCATTTGGAGGCGCTGACCAGCGAGCGGCAGCTGCGGGTGTCGAGCAGTACTTATGGGGAGCGGCAGACTGATTCTGCGCTGTTGCCTGGGGCGCTGACGGGGAAGCTCACGCTGACGCTGTGAGCGGCGTGGGGAGCCAACGCACTGGCTCCCTGGCGTTAGTCCTGCCTAGCGGAATCGAGAAAGGCCTCCCTCATGCACCGTCTTCTCCGTCCTGCCGAGCCAGTTCGGCAAAGACGTCTGCAGCCGCTGTCACTTTGCCCTCCGCGATCTCCTTCTCGCCGAGCGCCAGGATCTTCAATAGCGCAGTTGTGCGCCGCTGTGCTTCGTGGCTGGCGATGTCCTGCACGACAAGTTCAGCCTCGTCATTCTGGGCTTCGCGCGTCTCGTTGATCTCCCTGACGATACGGGCCGCATCGCTCTTCGGAAAGCTGATTGGTTTGATGTTAGAGAGTTTCACGGCGGGTCCATGTGGAAGTGACTGGATGACTGAATATAGTCTGAATTCGGTCTGACGCCCACTTCGCAGGCAGGGTCTTCGTTCCCCTACTTGCCATTCTGTCAACCGGCTCTCGCGCCGCCTCCGTCAAATACTGGATCAAAGTCTCCGCAAACTACGGAAGTTCACGCCTCGGCCGCCTCAAGGTTGGCGATACTTCCAGTTCAGCCTTTGTCGAATTTCCGATGCCCATATTGCCCGCTCCACTCTGAGAGGACTAATTTTTCAAGCGCGAGTGTGAATGCGGAAATTTCTTCGAAGCCTTCGGAAATTACTTCTTTTGATGCGCGTGGGATTCCTGCTCGACGTTGGATGCTAGAGTGCGCTGCATGCGAGCCATATGTAAGAAGCGGGAGCTACTGTCTCTTGTTATGGGTCACCTTTAACCGTCTAGGTGCGCAATATCAACGTCTTATCTCTGCGCCAAAAAGGTCGATGATTTTTTCTGGTTATAGATATTGAATGAAGAATTCGCTTGCGCGATCTCTCGTTCGCGGAGCAGGTAATTTTTTCGGTAAATGATCTCCCGAAATAGAAGCTAGCAGATCGTTTTGGTTGGGGGTGGGGCGTTGACCTCCCGGCTATCGTGGGGGGCATCTTGGAGTTTATCAAGGCGTTTATTAAGAGTATAAAAGAAATGCGCGGCTGCGATGCGGACTCGGGTGCGTATTTTTTTAATCTTGTGCATCTGGCTGCTGTGATTTTGCTCATTGTTGCAATTTTATTCAGTCTAGCTAGAAAACTATTTGTTTGAGATGAGTGTGGGAGGTGTGCGATGAGGTGGATTATTCTGTGTAAATGATGGCTGATTATTTGCTGTGCCTAATTTTTATTTCCGTTTTCCCGTCTGTATCTTATGCCAAGCTTGTTTTCCCGGCATCTTCGTCAGGGATTGTTGTGCCTGCAAAGAGTTGGAAGCATTTTCGAGGTGAGGGGGTGGTGAAGCAGAATTCCGATTATTCCTGCGGCTCTGCTTCCCTTTCGACTGTTTTGGGATTCTATGGCGTTGAAGTCACCGAAAAACAATTGATGGAGGCGATGCCTCTTTATCATCTTCCTTTGAATTCTGGCGCATTTGGTGAGCCTGATTTACACAGACTTCCCATAATGCTCCAGACGCAGCGGCAGTTCTAGAAGCGCGGCTGGGCGGGATTCTGCGTACAGCTCCATGTATCTGTCCCATGGAAACCTGATCCGGTGCCGGCTGAATCAACCTTCTAGTCATCTTCTTGCGCCTTGATGACAAGATCGGGTGGGCAGCGCTGTCGCTTGGTCTGGACGGGCAACCCTAGCCGCCTCAGACCGGCTCCCGCGCCGCCTCAGTCAAATACTGGATCAACGTCTCCGCAAACTGCGGCAGCTCCCGCCCGGGCCGGCGCACCAAACGCAGGTCACGCTTCGCCCACTCGTCCTCCAGCGGAATGAACCGCAGCACCTTGCGGCTGGCATAGCGCCGCGCGCAGCTGTTGGGCACGATCGCGATGCCAGCGCCTGCCTCCACCATCCGGCACACGGCGTCGAAGCTGCCCAGCTGGATCCGCAGGCTGATGCGCTTGCCCATGCCGCTGGCGATCCGGTCCAGGAAGGACTGGATCGCGCTGAACTGGTTGAGACCCACAAAGCGGCAGGTATCGAGCAGGTCGGCAAAGTGCAGGCTGGTGAACTGCGGCAGCGGGTGGTTGACCGGCGCGATCACGATCAGCTCGTCGCTGCATAGCTGCATGACTTCGAGATCATTGGTGGCCACTTCGCCGGCGACGATGCCGAGGTCCGCCGCACCGGCGCTGATCGACGAGACGATGGCCTGCGACAGCTGTTCCTCCAGTTCGATGTCGACATCCGGGTTCTCGGCGAGGAAGCGCGATAGCGCCGTGGCGAGGAAGGAGTTGGTGGCGGTGGTGTTGGCCAGCAGGCGTACGCGGCCCTTGACGCCCTTGGCGTAGGGGCGCAGGTCCGAGTGCAGGCACTCCAGCTCGCGGAACACCTCGCGCGCGTGGCGCAGCAGGGCGTCGCCGGCTGGGGTCAGGCGCACGCCTTTCACCTGGCGGATCAGCAACTGGGTCTGGAAGGCCTCTTCCAGCTGCTTGATGCGGGTGCTGGCGGCGGGCAGGGAGAGAAAGCTGCGCTCGGCGGCGCGGGTCAGGTTTTCGGTTTCGCCGACGTTCAGGAAGAGGCGCAGGTCGGTCAGGTCGTAATGCATGTGTTTCGCTGGGCCAAAGGCCTCTTTTGTGAATCGTGAATAGCAATGTCCCCGCCGTCAATTTATCGTATTCGGCGTGGCAATAGAACCATAAAGGCCGGATCGTCCGTATTGCGCGGGCGGTTACCGGCTTGCCTCGCGCGAAGGCGGCGCGAAACCCGAGCCGCCGCGCAGCCACCCAGGAGGACGACAAATGACAGTTCGGCGCTACAGCGCAAGCAGGCGGGCGGGCATGGCCACCATGCTGGGCGTGGCTAGCTTGGCCACCTTGGCCATCATGGGCGGCGCTGCCGCGGCCGACTACCCTGACAAGCCGGTGCGCCTGATCGTGCCCGCGGCGGCGGGGGGAACCACCGATATCGCCTCGCGGCTGGTCGGCAAGCGGCTGGGAGAGCTGCTCGGCCAGCCGGTGGTGGTGGAAAACCGCGCCGGCGCTGCCGGCATCGTCGGCGTGCAGGCACTGCGCCAGGCCGCCCCCGACGGCTATACGCTGATGATGGGCAATATCGGCCCCAATGCCATCAACTACGGTCTGTACAAGCAACTTCCCTACCGTGCCCAGGACTTCGCGCCGATCACCATGGTGGTTTCGGTGCCCAACGTGCTAGTGGTGAACGCCAAGGTGCCCGCCCGCAACGTGGCGGAGTTGGTGGCGCTGGCCAGGTCCCAGCCGGGCAAGCTGTCGTTCGCCTCGTCGGGCACCGGGCAGTCGGTGCACCTGTCCGGCGAGCTGTTCAAGAAGCGCACCGGTATCGACATCATCCATGTGCCCTACAAGGGTGCCGCGCCGGCCGTGGCTGACCTGGTCGCCGGGCAGGTGACGATGATGGTGGACAACCTGCCCAGCTCCCTGCCGCATATCCAGTCCGGCAAGCTGCGCGCGCTGGCAGTGACCAGCGCCACGCGCGTGGCCGAGCTGCCAGACGTGCCGACCATGAAGGAAGCCGGCCTCGACGACTTCCAGGTGACCGCATGGTTCGGCCTGGTGGCGCCGGCTGGCACGCCGCCCGCGGTGGTCTCGCGCCTGCAAAAGACGGTGGCCGGCATCCTGGCCGAGCCCGAGGTGAAAACCCGCCTGGCCGATCTCGGCGGCGTGCCGGGCGGCGACACGCCTGAGCATTTCGGCAAGTTCATCGACGCCGAGCGCGTGCGCTGGGCCAAGGTGGTGAAGGACACCGGCATTGCGCAGCAATGAAGGCGAGCCCGAAGCACGGCACGCGACACCACGACAAAACGAGGGGACAGGGCATGGAAGCATCGAAAGCGCGCCACCGCAGGTCATGGCTTCAGGCCGTGCTGATCGCCCCGCTCGCGGTGGGGCTGCTGGGCGCGAGCGCTTCGGCACTTGCCGACACCTGGCCCAACAAGCCGATCCAGTTGCTGATCCCCTATCCGCCGGGCGGCAGCGCCGACCTGCTGGCACGCCCGGTGGCGGCCAAGCTGCAGGAGCGGCTGGGCCAGCCGGTAGTGCTCGACTACCGGCCGGGCGCCGGCGGCACCATCGCCTCGCAGCAACTTGCGCGCGCCAAGCCGGACGGCAACACGCTGATCGTGGTGCTGGCCGCGCACGCGATCAACGCCAGCCTCTATCCCAAGCTGCCCTATGACACCCGCAAGGATTTCGCGCCGGTGTCGCTGGTGGCCAACCTGCCGCTGATCCTGGCCGGCAGCCCCTCGCTGAAGGCCAAGACCGTGCCCGAGCTGATCGCCGCGGCCAAGGCCGCGCCGGGGCAGCTGACTTTCGCCTCCGCGGGCAATGGCAACACGGGCCACCTGGCCGGCGAGCTGTTCGACAGCCTGGCCGGCATCAAGATGACCCATGTGCCGTACAAGGGCAGCGCCCAGGTGGTCAACGCCATGCTGGCGGGCGAGGTGCAGCTGACCTTCGACAGCATTTCCACCTCGATGCCGCATATCCGCAGCGGCCGCCTCAAGGCACTGGCCGTGACCAGCGCCAAACGTGCGGCGCTGGCGCCGGACGTGCCCACGCTGGCCGAGGCCGGCGTGCCCGGCTTCGACATCAACGGCTGGTACGCGGTGCTGGCGCCGGCCGGCACGCCGCCGGCCATTGTCGAGCGGCTCAGCAAGGAGATCGCGGCCGTGCTGACCCAGCCCGACCTGCGCGCGAACCTGGCAGCCAACGGCTATGAGCCGGTGGGTTCCACGCCGGCGGCGCTGGGCGCGCATATCGACGCGGAGATCACGCGCTGGAGCAAGGTCGTGAAGGAATCGGGCGCACGCCTGGAATAAGAGATCAACCAATACCCGGCCTGGCACGTGCCAGGCCGCCGAGAGAAACGTGTACACAGGAGCATGAGCATGAGTGGAATGATGGCAGGCAAGGTAGCGCTGGTGACCGGCGCGGGTGGTGGCATCGGGCGCGGCGTAGCGCTGGAACTGGCCAAGGCCGGCGCCAAGGTGGTGGTCAATGACATCGGTGTATCGCTCACTGGCGAAGGCGGCGATGCCGGCCCCGCGCAGCGCGTGGTCGACGAGATCGTCGCCGCCGGCGGCATTGCGGTAGCCAATACCGACAGCGTGTCGAGCTGGCAGGGCGCCAACGCCATCGTGCAATGCGCGATCGACAACTTCGGCCGCATCGATGCCGTGGTCAACAACGCCGGCAACCTGCGCGACCGCATGTTCTTCAAGATGAACGAGGAAGAATGGCGCTCGGTGATCGATGTCCACCTCAATGGCACGTTCTTTGTCAGCCGCGCCGCCGCTAACCACTTCAAGGACCAGGAGAGCGGCGCCTACGTGCACATGACCTCCACGTCCGGCCTGATCGGCAACCTGGGCCAGGCCAACTACTCGGCCGCCAAGCTTGGCATTGCCGCGCTGTCGAAGTCGATCGCGCTGGACATGGCCCGCTTCAACGTGCGCTCGAACTGCATCGCGCCGTTCGCCTGGAGCCGCATGACCAGCTCGATCCCCTCCGAGACCCCGGAAGAAAAAGCGCGCGTCGCCAAGCTGCAAAAGATGGAAGCCAACAAGGTCGCGCCGATGGCCGCCTTTCTCGCCAGCGATGCCGCGCATGAAGTCAACGCGCAGATCTTCGCCGTGCGTGCCAACGAGATCATGCTGATGAGCCAGCCGCGCCCGGTGCGCTCGGTGCATATGAGCGAAGGCTGGACCCCGGAATCCATCGCCGAGATCGCCATCCCCGCCATGCGCAACAGCTTCTTCAAGCTCGAGCGCTCGCCCGACGTGATCAACTGGGACCCGATCTGACGCCATGCCGCTCGACTACAACCGCATCAAGCACTGGGACTTTCCGGAGGTCACGCAGACCTACGGCGAGAAGGATTCCATCCTCTACGCGCTGGGTCTTGGCCTGGGCGAGCAGCCCACCGATCCGCGCCAGCTGCGCTACGTCTACGAGGCGCAGCTCAAGGCCTTTCCCACGCAGGCCGTGGTGCTGGCCTATCCCGGCTTCTGGATGCAGGACCCGAGGAGCGGCATCGACTGGGTGCGCATCGTGCACGGTGAGCAGCGCCTGCGCTTGCATCGCCCGTTGCCGGCATCCGGCACCGTGCGGGCCCGCGCCCGCGTGAGCCACGTGATCGACAAGGGTGCCGGCAAAGGCGCGCTGGTGATCATCGAGCGTACGCTGGTGGACGTGGCCAGCGGCGCCGAACTGGCCACCGTGCACCACACCACCTTCTGCCGCGGCGACGGCGGCTTTGGCCAGGGCGACACCGCGCCCGAAGCGCTGCCGGCAGCGCCGGCACGCGCGCCGGATGCGGTTCGCAGCCTGGCGATCCTGCCGCAGGCCGCGTTGCTCTATCGCCTCAATGCCGATCCCAATCCGCTGCATGCCGATCCCGAGGTGGCGCGCGCGGCGGGCTTCGACAAGCCCATCCTGCATGGCTTGTGCACCTATGGCGTGGCGGCGCGCGCGCTGGTCGATACCTTTGCCGAAGGCGATGGCGACCAGTTGCTCGAACTCAATGTGCGTTTTTCCCGGCCGGTATTTCCCGGCGAAACCCTCGAAGTGCGTATGTGGCGCGAAGGCGGCGGCCGCGTGCTGTTCGACGCCTGCGTGCCCGCGCGCGACGTCACCGTGCTCAGCAACGGCGTGGCGGAATTCCGTGCATGACAACAAGGACAACAACAATGAAGAGCGCGCTCGACGGCGTACGTGTGCTGGATCTCTCGCGCATCCTGGCCGGCCCGTGGTGCGCCCAGAACCTGGCAGACCTCGGCGCCGAGGTCATCAAGGTAGAGCGCCCCGGCGTGGGCGACGACACCCGCTCCTGGGGCCCGCCCTGGCTGCCTGACGGCGACGGCAAGCCCTCGCGCGATGCGAGCTACTACGCCGGCGCCAACCGCGGCAAGCACTCGGTCACGCTCGATATCGCCAGTGCCGAAGGCCAGGCCATCGTGCGCGAGCTGGCGGCAAAATCGCAGATCGTGCTGGAGAACTACAAGGTCGGCGACCTCAAGCGCTATGGGTTGGACTATGACAGCCTCAAGGCCATCAACCCGGCGCTGGTGTATTGCTCCATCACCGGTTATGGGCAGGAAGGGCCGAGCGCGCACAAGCCGGGCTACGACTTCATCTTCCAGGGCATCGGCGGGCTGATGAGCATCACCGGCGAGCGCGACGACCTGGCCGGTGGCGGCCCGCAGAAGGTCGGCGTGGCCGTGGTCGACATGCTCACCGGCATGTACGCCACCGTGGCCGTGCTGGCCGCGCTGCGCCATGCCGAGCGTACCGGCGAGGGGCAGCGGATCGACATGGCGTTGCTCGATGCGGTGGTGGCGGTCGGGGCGACGCCGATCCTGGCGCAGAAGATCACCGGCAAGACGCCGCAGCGTTTTGGCAATGCGCACGCCAATATGGTGCCGTATCACGTGTTCGCCACGGCGGACGGCTACATGATCGTGGCCGCCGGCAACGACGGACAGTGGCAAGGGTACTGCCGCGGCGTGGAGCGCCCGGACCTGGCAAAGGACGAACGGTTCACCACCGGCACCGGCCGCATCGTCAATCGCGACGTGCTGGTGCCGCTGCTGGAAGCGCATATGCGCACGGGCACGACCGCACGGTGGGTGGAAGCGCTGGAGCGTGAGGGGATTCCCTGCGGGCCGATCAATGACTATGCGCAGGTGCTGGAGGATCCGCAGGTCAGGTACCGCGAGTTGCAGGTGGATATGGTGCGCAGCGATGGCGGGGTTTGTCCCACGGTGAAGAGCCCGTTGCGGCTGTCGGTTACGCCGGTGCGCTATGACGCGGCGCCGCCGCGATTGGGGGAGCATACGGAGGCAGTGCTGGGTGAAGTGCTGGGGATGTCGGCGCAGAGGATTGCTGCGCTGCGGGGCAAGGGAGTGGTTTGAGTTTGTTCGCTCGAATTGCGTGACCCGGCCCTTCAGTCACTTTTACGGTTCCGCACCTGAAAGTGACAGGCGTCTCCCAGCTACTGGTTTGCTCCCCTCTCCCGCACGGTGGGAGAGGGGCGGGGGGAGAGGGCGGGCGCTCGCCAAGAGCGAGACGTCACATCCCTCCGATATCGCCCGTCACCTGCCTCGCGGCATGATCCATATCAAATCGCGAACGCTTGCTTCGCGGCACAATGTCCCTGAACTCCCAGCCTTCCAACTCCCACCCAAGGTGAGGCCCATGTTCCCCGAATTCCGCGATCAGATAGCCCTCCCCAAAACCCAGGACGCCCGCTTTGCGCGGCTGTTTTCCCGCCACAACGAACTGGACCAGGAGCGAGCAACTGATACTCCATTCTTGCTCAGAAGAAGTATCTATAATTGCTCGCCATGAGCAAGGTTTATCGGATCAACGAATTCGCAAAGCGCATCGGACGGGCTCCCAGTACGGTGCGCCGCTGGGAGCGCGAAGGCATCCTGGCAGGCTAAGCGCCTGCCTTCCGGACATCGGTACTTTGACGAGTCCGATGTGCGGGCGATGCTTGGCGGCGGGCCTGAGAAGCGATCGACAATCGTGTACTGCCGCGTCAGTAGCGCTGGGCAGCGCGACGACTTGCGATCTCAGGTGGCGGCGATGGAGGAATACTGCCGGGCTGGCGCAATTGCTGTTGACGAGTGGATTCAGGAAGTCGGCGGCGGCATGAACTTCAAGCGCAAGCGTTTCCTCGTGCTGATTGAGCGCATCCAGCGTGGTGAGATTGAGCGAGTTCTCATCGCCCACAAGGACCGGCTCGTTCGCTTCGGATTCGACCTGCTCGACCATTTTGCGCGCGAGAACGGTTGCGAGATCATCGTGGTTAAACACAGCGTCTTAAGTAATGCAGCATAGTCTTCGCAGCACTTCGTTTGATCTCTTCCAGTACTGGAAGCAGGCGTCGACCGCCGAGAGGACTT
>NZ_BAAILO010000669.1:0-333 GCF_054589115.1 Cupriavidus sp. 8B
CTCAGACATGGGTCCCTCTTTTCCGCTCTTTTGGCTTGCCGACGAGGCGCCGCATAACGGGAGATTCAAACCTTGACGGCTCGCTTCGCATCGCGCACGGGTGATTTCCGCCTGGTGGCGGAAATCACGGCTACACCGAGCGATGCTTTGACTCTCCCGCTGGTTTGCTCCCCTCTCCCACTTGTGGGAGAGGGGCCGGGGGAGAGGGCGGGCACTCGCAAGAACGAGATGCGCCAATTGTAGTGGTCAAGTTTTTTCGGACAGGCTGATAGGTTGTTTTGCTGTTGGCTTGGCCTCATAAGCGGTAGGCGAGACATAGCCGAGGGTTGAGTG
>NZ_BAAILO010000670.1:0-11728 GCF_054589115.1 Cupriavidus sp. 8B
TCTTCAGTTTAATACCTGTGTGACCCTTCGGTTTCCCGACGGATCTCGCTCTTTCGAGCGGTCGCTCACTCTCAGAAAACTGACTGGTTACGTCCGGAGACATAACCAACATGTTTTACTGTGCGAGCACTTTATAACTTGTAAGCTAAAAGACCGAAGTCTTCCGCATCCGCTATCAAGCGCCCACACTTATCGGTTGTTTGTTTGTTAAAGAACTGGCCGCGGTTCGCTTTGCTTGCCGCGTCGCTGCTTTGTCTGCAGCAGAGAAATGAGATTATGAAGCGTGATCATCGTTTCGTCAACAGGTTTCGCAAACTTTCTTTGCTGCAGCCGGCGTCTGAACCCGCTCCGCCAACCACCCCTGCCAACCCCGCAACCCTTGTCCCGTCTGCTTTGCAGCGGTCTTTTGTGTTGCGAGGGGGCGAATAATAAGGGAGCCCCTCGGCCGTGGCAAGCGTTTTCTTGCATGCATTTTCCGAGAAGAATAAAGTTGATCATGATCAACTTTCACAGATCATCCCTGCTCGTAGGCCTGCTTTAGCAAAGCACTGTCGAGCTTACGCATCTTGAGCATCGCCTCCATGACCCGGGCTGACTTGCCCGCATCCTTGTCCCGCAGCAGCGCGCCGAGGATCGAAGGAAAGCCCGTGGCACGACCCATGCGGGCTCGCTTCACGCCATCTATTCACGATTTCGGCGGGCCTTGTGCCCCGAGCAGCAGAGGCACCCGAACGCCAGCAGGGCACCCAGCACAAGCACGCCAATGGCTAAGCCCTTGGCGGCACATCCCCCTGCGGAGCACTCCTCATCCAGATCACACTTTCCCATCGCCATCTCCTCAACCCCGTGCCAGGAAGATCTGACGGTTCCATGCTAGATCACCGCGAAGGGAGAACAAAGCGCACACCACGAGTCACTTGCCGCGAGGTGTGACTTGCCCGCGCACGGACCTTTGGCTGCCTCCGCAGCCTTCTAGGCGACGGCCGGCTTGCCACGCTCGGCCCCAAACATCCAGCGCAGGACCGACTGGCCCTGGCCCCGCAAAACTGCAAACAATTGCATACGCCGCCATGTGCTCTGCCAGCCGCCTCGACTCGACTTAATTCTGACTTAGAAAAGTCTCAGCTGGTTTGGGTGCAGTTTGCGCTATTTTCACAAGCATCCTTGGCATGCGCCAAGCGTCCTACCCGGGGCCCACCATAGGGCTCACAATCCAAGTGGAAAGAACACCGATGCGGTCCTTCAGTGCCAAACTCACCCTCAAGCTAGCCGCCACGCTTTGCCTGGTCGCTCTCCTGTTCGGGAGTGCATACGGGCTCTTTGGCCCCCAGGGCGGAAATGAAGCGTCGCAGGCTGCGAACGCCGGCCATACCGATACCCTGCTTTCCTTGCTGATGCATATCCTTGGCCCGATTGCCGCAATCCCCGCCTTGATCGGCATGTGGTCACATCGATTCCCTGCACTGGGCGGACTAGTCCTCGCCTGCCCGGCCATTGCGACGCTGCTGCTGCACCATTTTGTCATCGGATGAGCTAGACGTTCGATGGCGGCAAGGTAGCGCAGCCTCTTCAGCTTCTTCCCGCCCAATTTGTCCACAGGCGCTAGCCGCTGGTTTGGGCCGGTCGCCTCCGCGCAGGAACCAAACCCGGCGCTAGATACCCAATAGGGAATGCCGTTTCCGCGGCAACACCGGGAAAGAACCATGAAGCAAACGTTGTGGGGACTGCTGGCGGGGTGCGCGCTGCTGGCATTCCTTGGCGGATGCGCCAGCCAAGGCGCCGATGGCCGGGAGTCAAGTATCACCGCCTACGGCACCGTTGATGTTGGCATCTCGCGCACCGGCGAAAAATAGCGCGCAATACCTAGTAGGGCACCCACTCGATAGCGAGCGGCAACAGGCAAAAAAAAGAACCCGCAGCGCGGGTTCTTAAATTAGCGATCTCAATTGCCCTGAAGGCCCTGGTAATCTATCTGGCATTTTCCGTTCGTACTATCCGGGTAAACAGAAGTCGACTCCATGGAGTCGCAGCCACCACGATAAAAAAAGCCCGCACGAAGCGGGCTGAACAATCAGTTGAAGAAAACCCTGTATTCGAGGGCAAGCACAGTGTAAGAACTTGCGGCGCCCTGACTAATTAGGGGAATCCCTTTGCCATGGCGGGAAAGCGGCCCGGCGCGACGATCAAGTGCGCATCACAGCCCCCCGTGGCTCCCGAGCATAAAAAGGGTATTCGAAGTTAGAGGAAATATTCCAGCCGGCGCCGCGGCAAGCAATCAATATCCATTATGCTCAAGGCGCGCAAATGCGATCTATTCTCGATCAGGGGCTCCCTCCTGGCCCCGCGCGCGTACTTCCAGATAACTCCGACTCCACCTGCCAACCCTAGCGGACCTTGTTCAGGCCGCCTCGAGGGATGGCGTGCCTCCCTGCAGCAGATGCGCCCGCGCCTCTTCAAACATGGCATCGACGGCTGCGCGCGTACGCACCGCGTGCATGCGGCGCGCATCCGACAAAACCCGCCGCCAGCCGCGGCCACCGTGGATACCACGATGCAGGCCCAGCATATGGCGCGTCACCGCGCCCATATAGCCGCCCGTCTCGACGACATCCCCAATATAGCGCTGCATCGCCAGCTCAACGTCCAGCCGTGACGGCACCGGGGTCTGCGCACCATAGAAGCGCCCATCCATTTCCGCCAGCACGTAGGGCTGGTGATAGGCCTCGCGTCCAATCATGACGCCATCCACATGCGCCAGGTGCTCATCCATCTCATCGTGCGTGACGATGCCGCCATTGATCAGGATCTCGAGATGCGGGAATTCCTGCTTGAGCTGGTAAGCCACTTCGTAGCGCAGCGGCGGGATCTCGCGATTTTCCTTTGGGCTCAAACCCTTCAGGATCGCATTGCGCGCATGCACGATAAAGGTTTCGCACCCCGCATCGGCCACGGTGCCGACGAAGTCGCGAACAAAGTCGTAGTGTTCGATCGTGTCGATGCCGATGCGATGCTTGACGGTCACGGGGATCGATACCGCGTCGCGCATCGCCTTCACGCAATCCGCCACCAGCTCCGGCTCCGCCATCAGGCAAGCGCCGAACGCGCCGCGCTGCACCCGCTCGGAAGGGCAGCCGCAGTTGAGATTGACCTCCACATAGCCCCATTGCTCGCCCAGCTTCGCCGCGGCTGCCAGGTCGGCAGGCTCGCTGCCCCCGAGCTGCAGGGCCACGGGTTGCTCGGCCGCGTCGAAGTCGAGATGACGAGCCACATCGCCATGGAGCAGCGCGCCGGTAGTCACCATCTCCGTGTACAGCCACGTATGGCGGCTCAGTTGCCGGTGAAACATGCGGCAATGACGATCAGTCCAATCCATCATCGGGGCGACAGACACCCTGCGGGGCGTCGTAGCAGCCGTTTTTCCTTGTAAATCAGTCATTTATCTTCGAATCGGCTGGACCGATCCTTACCAATTACACATCACATTTACCATCATTTCTGCTACGATTGCTACGAGATTGCTACGAGCACAGGACAGAAATTGGCTTCCATCATCAAGGTAGGAGAGAAGTGGCGCGCCCAGGTAAGACGCAAGGGCCACCCCCCGATCACCCGAACCTTCGAGAGGAAGGCGCAGGCAGAACGCTGGGCTCAGCAGGTAGAAATCGACGTGCGGAACGGAGGGTTCGCCGACGATCGGAGATTGACCGAGTTTACCATCGGGGCACTAATTACGAAGTACGAGGAAGAAGTGGGAAAGCTGCGCCCTATCGGTCGCAGTAAGGCCGGTTCCCTCGACATGCTGAAGCGGCACCTCGGCGAAACCTCGCTCGCCAGATGGGGCGAGGCGGCGGTCCTCGATTACGCCAAGAAGCGGCAGAAGATGGGGGCTGGCGGCGTGATCTAGCCGGCAATAGGCCTTCTCCAAACTGTGCGTGCGCCGTGAACAGATTGCCAACCGCCAATCGCTTCGATACCAGATCGTTCGGTGCAGTCGCGTGCAGCACGGGATTGATCGCGGTGCCTAGGTTCGCACCCAACACCAGCGCAAAAGCCGTGTTGGGCGGAACCACGTTCTGCGCGCAAAGCGCCGTGACGAGCAGGACGATCGCGACGTTCGAATTTGCGGCCCATGTCAAGCCGGCCGCCAACAGAACATCGCCCAGCGGCACAGTGGAGGCGGCGCCCAGCAGCATGCGAAGATTGGGGGCATCCTCGTAATCCGTCATCAACTCGAGCAACTGGTGCAACGCGAGCAACATCAAGCCCAAGCCTATGAGCATGCGATCCAGATCGTGTCCATCGCATTCTCAAGCGCTACTCAGACCGCCGCATGGCAGCCCCGCGCTAAGCTCCGCGCCCTGGAGGACCCAATTGCAGCCAGCTTGGAAAGCGGGTATCGAACTCCTGCGGAGAGATATCGCCCAGATGCGAACATGCCTCGTTCGGCAGCGCAATGCTGAGTTCCTTGTGCCATAGAACCAGTCCTGCAAGCCGAACGACGCGGACGCGCTCTTCTCTCGGAACGGGGTACGTGGAAATATGTCCGGGAACTGCCACCAATAAAACGCGCCGGCGCAGCTCGTGAGTGAGCCATCCGGAAGAGTCGCGTCGAACCAATACCATGGCCGCAACGTGCCGATGCAAGTAAAACACTCGCAAGGCCAGAAGAATTAGAAACAGCACCGATACCCGCAACATGATGTAGCTCCGCTGTGATGCGGCTACCCCCTTAAAACTAGGACTGCCAGCCAACCCGGCAAGTGTGACCAATAGGGATCTTTTTGTATATGGGGCTTACTACTTGCAACATTCCTCCACCTCACAGGCCTGCCTAGATTGCCTCCCACACTAGGTAAGCTAATGCCGGCACCAGCAACCAGACCGCAATCGCCAAGTAGTACCGCGCACCGTGATGAGGCGGGTTGGTATGGAAGTGGTGGATCAAGGGTTTCATAAGGGGCCTCCGGCACGGTTGCGAAGCACAAAGACCTCTTTTCGAGGATAGGTCTGCCTTCAACGCGTTGCAACGCAAAGCGTATGCCATGCATCAGCCATGGCTGCGCCTCTGGGGCCAACTCGCCGCGCGGCCTGCTCTACGCCCTTGACGTCGAGGATGGCGCCTGGCTCTACGAGAATGCCCGGCAGGAAACCTGGAAAGTACCACTCCGAAGAGTTATGTTCTCTCGGACATAAATTCACTAAAATGCCGTCGGGCCGACGCGGATTCGGCCCGCATTTCCTTCTGCGCCCGCACCTTCCCGGCAGCGGGTGCTTTTTTATGAACTCCCCACGCGTAAGTCGGACTGCCCTATGGCAGCCGGTGTCGCGCGGCTGAGCACCCCCCGTCCGGCCCGATAAAGTGATGCTTTTGCAGTCTCGACCCTCAGCGTATGCGAGTGATAGCCTCAAGGACAGCACCGCCCTTGGGCGTGATGCCGGGTCGGCGCCCTGAAGCGATCTCTTCCAGGTTGACAAGTTGGTGCTCGCGGAGCGCTTCCAAGTCCGCGCGATCCAGTTCAGTGTGATCCGGAGCGCCCTGGACTAGCAGAAGGGTCGCTACTTCATGGGGGCTCAGCATCTTTGCCTCTTATATTTTTTGAACGGCAGCTGGGAAGCGTAGATTGCAACCATTGCATCGAGGCCGCTATCGCTCGGCGGCGTAGGTTGCAACCTCCTATGAGATCTTTGACCGCCAGGCGCTACCTGTTTGCGCCGGACCAATGCATTCAATACGTCCCATTCCGGATCTTCAAGCCCTTTTCCGGCTATCTAGGGAAACTCCTCGGTTTTAGATAGGCTGCGGACATTTTTTTCGTGCTCCGTTAGGAGCTGCATCCGCGTTGTGACGTTGCGCGCATCGCCGCCGCTCCTTCATGAGATGTCCGCGGATTCAACCGCGGTGCTTGATAGTCAGATCAGCCCGACTGGCTCAGCTCGTCGATCCCAGCTGTAGATGATGACCTCGCTCCTAGCCACGCCCTTGCCGCCGCCGACGGTGTACTGAATGTCCGACGTCTCGATACCAAAACCCGCAAAGATACGGCGGTCTCGGGATGGTCGTTCAGGCTGACAATCGCCTCGCCCTTGAGCTGGCGCATCACCTCCGCCATGCGCTCATATTGTTCGAGCGGGAAGTCGACGCCATAGCCCTCAGTTTCCCCAATAGGGCGGATCCAGGTAGGACAGCGTGTGTGGCCGGTCGTAACGCCGGATGCATTCCGCCCAATCAAGGTGCTCGACATAGGCATTGGCGAGCCGTAGATGGGTGGCCTACAGACTCTCCTCGAGCCGCAGGAGATTCAAGCCTGGCGGCGTAGTGGTTGCGGTGCCAAACGTTTGCCCGGCCACCTTTCCGCCGAAGCAGGCCTGCTGCAGGTAGTAGAAGCGGGCGGCGCGTTGGATGTGCGCATCATTAAGGCCCAGCCAAAACGCGAGGCCAGAATTTTCCCGGCCAACAGCGACGCGGTGAGCGCCGCTTTCACCCGGGCTGCCAAGTTTCTAGAAATTGACGACCTGCACCTGCGCGACATGCGGCACGAGGGAGCCAGCCGGCTGTTCGAGATGGGCCTGAGCATTCCGCGCGTGGCAGCCGTGACGGGGCACAGAAGCTGGCAGAGCCAGAAGCGCTACACGCACTTGCGGCATGAGGGTGACCGCTTCGCACGTTGGAAGTGGTTGGATGTGGCGGCGCCACCCAAGAATAGTCCTCTGGACCAAGACTTGGGGGGAGCCTGCGTCCCTATAGCTGCAAGATTCCAGGTTTGTGATTCCTGTCGTCATGGGTTCGAGTACCATCGGCCACCCCAAGAATTCGCTTTACAAAACATCGACTTACTTAGCCAAGTCGCTGTGCGCCTCAAAGCGGAGCTTTGTTCCCACCATATTCCAGCACTGTATATCCATACAGTTAACTCAACTACCCACACCAGCCTTAGGACGAATCCTATACTGTATATCCATACAGTAATCACAGGCCCCACGATGAAGCCCGAACCTGCCGACTGCCCCATCTGCCATGCCGCTGCTGAACGCACGCGTCAGCGCGGCGGCCGAGGATTCAAGTATTCCTGTCCCACCTGCGGCACCTATGAGGTGACATCCGCCCTGCTCGGTTGCGGCGCCCGGCCGCCAGCGTCCGCCCGTGAAGAACTGGCCCGCTTGCGTGCCTACGGCTACAAGCCACGCGTCGAGTTCCATGCTCGCGACGGAATCCGGATCGGCCCGTCCAGATCCGGCGGCGCCTGACCGATGCTGGTGATCATGGCAACGTCGATCATTCTCGAGGCGCAATTCCTGCCAGGCGATGTGGAAGAGCTGCGACTGAGTTGCCAGCTCATCGAGGTGCGCGACAACCTAGTGACGGTGCACGGCATCGAGGCGCGCCACCTGCAGCGCCTGAACTGGGTGCCGGACTTTCTGTCCTTCGAGGCCGACGGCCAGCACCTGCGATACCGAGTCGGCCGGCCCGCCGTCAAGCCGCCGCTGCGCGCCCGCTTCCCCCGGCTCTGAGCTGCCGTCCGCTGTGTACCCTCCCGACACCCCAGAGAATTGGGCCCGTGCCCTGCGCCACGCCGTTCGCGGTGGCCCGCCGGACCTTTATGCCGATCCGCTCAGGATGGCGCTCTACATCCTGGACCCCTTCGGCGCGCCAGTGCAAACCGCCGACAGCGGTGCCCATGCCACGTTCCTGACCGGCTGGTTCCGCCGCTTCGTGCTGCGCGATGACCTGCCCGACCAAGGCGCCTACGTGTGGACGTGCTTCACGCCTTGGTGCGATACCGACGAGAAACCAGTCTTCATCACGCACCTCAAGAGTCCCAGCCGGGAAGTGATCCTGCGCTCGCCAATCTGGGAGCGGGCCCAAGAGAAACATCGCCTCACCGCCGCGCGCGCCAGGGAAGTGCTGCCGAAGGTGACGTAAACCGCCGCCCCTCGACTATCCTCCCGAGACCTGGCCGGACTATGCGGCGCCGATCATCGTGGGCAATGGCGACGGCGCGCGCCAGGCGCTGGTGGGGACGTTTGGCATGGTGCCGAAGAGCCGGATCCTGCCGGGCGTGGCCAAGTACGACATCTGAGCGCCGTCTGGACTGTGTAATGCGCTCCGGTCATGATCGAATTTTGGCGCAGCAGTTGGAGTGAACCCCTCGGACTGGACCAAGGCGAGCAAATCGAATTACGCTTTCATCTGTGCGCCATTTCGGGAGCGCACCCGTGTCTTAATCCAGTACCTCACTTTTGATCCATCGCGCACTGCGGCCATAGAGTAAGCGTCAGCCCAGCTTCTTCAGCTGCCCGCGCACGTAGGCGGTGCCGGGTAGCATGCGCTTCAACGGCTCTGGATCAATCCCGCATTCAAACCGAACAACCGCCACTCCGAGAGTGCATACGTTTCGAACACACCCTCAGCGTGATATGGGTCCTTTTGTACCAGCGCCATCGCTTCATCTTTCGACCGCGCCCGATAAATGAACATTGCGCCCGAGTCGTCTGCAAAAGGACCCGCCATGACCAGCCCGCCGTTCGCCTTAATCGCCTGTGCATACGATTGGTGGGCCGCCCTCACCCGCTCGACACGCGCCGAGTCGGAAACGTATTTCACGTAACTGACGTAGAGCCGCGCGACATGCGCGTCCGATGCGACTGGCGTAGCGCCAGATGCACGAGGCTCCTTGGGCTGAGCACGCCGATCCTCCGGGACGAGCGCGGCAGCGAGCAACTCTATGTTCCTGTCGAGCACGTTCCACTCGGCCAGACGATAGTTCGCAATCGCACCTTGCTGAACGAACGGATCGCTTTGCGCCAAGGTCTCGGCTTGCTGTTTCGACGCCACCTCATATACGAGCAGGACGCCGCGGGGCCGCCCGCCATCGCCGAGCAGGGGACCGCCCATCACTAGCCGGTCGTGCTCGCGAAGCGCATCCGCGTAAACCTGATGTTCGGCTCGGGACGCGTCCACCCTGCCCCGGTCCGTAACATACGTCGCGTAGTTCACGATTGTCATTGAGCCTGAATCTCCTGCGAGGACTTCAGACAGCGTGGGAAGCGGGGATGCTGCCGTGGCCGAGGCCATGTCGGCAAGCGCGAGGCTTGCGGCGCCTGCGGCGGCGGATACGAGGAAGTGGCGGCGCGACAGATCTTGCAACACGATGTTTCCTTGAGTTTGGAGTACGGTTAATGGTTGCTTAGTGTTCGTCAATGCAGACGATAAGCTGCTGCTTTACCGCCCCTTCGATGCTTTCACCAGCATGGCATGCACCGCCTTCAATATTTCATCGGACAACGAAGGGTCGCTTTTGGCGACGGCCCGGGCGGCGGCCATAGCTCCGATTTCCGCGGCGACGATGGCCAGCCCCAGGCGGCGCCGTTCAGCCTCGGGAATCGCTTCGTCCATTACGGCCTCGAATGCGCTCGCCTTCTCCTGAAACCCTTTGGCGAACCGCGCACTGATGTCCTTTCCGTGCCGCCCGATTTCGCTCGCCGACGCCGTCATTGGACAACTCATGCCCGGTTCGTCGCGGTTGAGCGGCGAAAGCAGATAGTCGAGATACCCCGACACGCTGCGCTTGCGGCGCGTTCCCTCGCCCCGGAATGCTTCGCGGCTCAGCGCCAGGGCCTGCGTAAAGGCTTCCGTCGCCAGATCGTCCTTCGAGCGAAAATGTGCGTACAGCGCCCCGTGCGTCAGCCCGGCTTCACGCGCGATTTCCGCGACGCCCACGCCATCGATGCCTCGTTCGCGAAACAGCCGGCTGGCCGTGGCCAGCAGCACTTCGCGGTTTTCATCGGATTGCTCGCGTTTTACATACACCATGGTCTTCTCCAAAAACGGGTACTGCGCATAACGGCGACACAGGCGAAGCTCAGCCCTGCGCGAACGCCAGCAACGGTTTGGCGTCTTCTCCGGCGCGCTCCGCGGCCGTGAAGGCTTCGCGTGCGTCATCGACGTGGTAGCGGCGCGCCGCCGGCGGCTTCATGCGACCCTCGGCTATAAGATCGAGCAGACTGCGCAACATCCGGCTGCCTTCACTTACCCCCTGGCGTGCGAGCCATGAGTAGATGAACCAGCCGCGCACCTCGGCACTTGAGTAGACCAGCGCCGGGGCGAACACCGGCATCTCGAAGGCTGCCGGGTCGGACTGGCGGTGCGACGACAGGGCTCCATAGACGAGCAGGCGTCCGTTCTGGGCCAACTGACGCGCAAGCGTGGCGCCGGTGCGGCCGGCAACGCAGTCGATCGCCCTCACGATGCCATTGCCACCGGTGGCCTTCTTCAGTTGCTCGGGCCAGCTTTCGTCCGCGGTGCACAGCACGATGTCACCGCCGAGTTCCCGGATTTCGGCGACCTGCTCTTCACGGCGTACCAGGTTGATGGTGCGGAATCCCTGCGCTTTCGCGATCTGCAGAACGAAGCGACCGACCGTCGAGCCGGCCGCGCTCTGGACAAGCCAGTCGCCGCGTCCAAGCTGGTGCTCCACCATTGTCATTGCCCATGCCGTCATCGGGTTGATCAGGGCCTGTGCGGCGTCCTCGTCGGAGACCGCCGCCGGTACAGTTATCGCGCGGTCGGCCGGACTGATGACTAGCTCTCGCCAGGTCCCGGGCACATCCAGCAAGACGACGCGCTCTCCGACCCGCGTGCGCGGCACGTCGCTGCCCACGGCGTCGATGATTCCGACGCCCTCGGACCCGGGCGAAGCGGGCAGTTTTGGCTGACGCTGAGGGGCGAAACGTCCACGGATGATGTGCAAGTCGGACGGGTGCACGGGCGCCAGGAGCATCCTCACGCGGACTTCCGTTGGCCCAGGCATGGGTTCGGGCAAATCACGCAAGCGGACTACTGCCGACGGTTCGCCGTTGTGTTCGATGACCAGGGCCTTCATGTGCTTTCTCCTTCGCTCGAGTAGCGGTGTTAGCTACTGTGTCAAACATGGCAAGGTCTTCCAACTTTAATTGCGACTGCAATCAAGGCTATACGTCGAACTATCGACTGTCAAGTTGGATTGCGAGAATCACGGTTATCTTGCCGGCGGAGCGGCGGGCGCGATGCTTGGCTGGCTTGGCTACCGCTGGGCACAGCATCTTTGGTCGCTTGCCGGCCATCTACGGTCGTTCCCCATCGCCCTGAAATGAGCGCTCGAACATCCCTTCCACTTCGACAAGAGACCTTCGAAGAACTATGGTCGTCGTCGCGACATCGGCCTTGGCCGACGCTCAGTTCGGACGCATCTGACAACATGAACGCGTCCTGACCTGCTTTAGCTACCAGTGTGCACACAGGATGTCAGAGCGCCGTAAGAGTAATATCTCTGCTGAGGGATAGGCATCAATAAGGCGCTTGCAATCCAGGTCGTGCCTTGCGAAGGCGCGGCCCCAACGCGAAAGCGCTCGCGGTTCAGCTACTCATCGAGTACCCCGAATGGACCTGAATCTGATCACGTTGTTTATTGAGATTGTAGAGTGTCACGGCTTGGCCGCAGCCGCGCGCAAGCTCAATATGTCCAAGTCAAACATCAGCCAGAGACTCAAGGTTCTCGAGCGTGAAACAGGAGCGCAACTTGTTCGGAGATCGGCGCGCAGTTTCGAGCTGACCGAAGCGGGTCAGGTGCTCTACGCCAGCGGACGGCGTATGCTAGACGATCTGGATAACGCCCGTGCATCCATCGACATGCTTGGGCACACGCTGACGGGGCGGATTCGCATCAGCGTACCCACCGGCATTGGCAGATTA
>NZ_BAAILO010000671.1:0-2424 GCF_054589115.1 Cupriavidus sp. 8B
TCGGAAGCGAGAAATTCAGAAACGAGTTGCTGTACATCCATGGAACACCTTCCTGCAGAAGTTACGGTTTAGAGACCCGAACGAGGGCTGAGGCGATTGACCTGCGGACGCCACCTGACCATGTTATCAGCCCTATGTGAAGCCTGACCGAACAGCGCCCAACAGCCTCGGAAGGGGACAGTTCCGGGCCGGTTGTCGAAGGACACGGCCGCCAGTATGGCCGGACGCGGGCTTCGCGCCTGCCCTGCTGTGGCGACGCTTGTCTTAGCGCAGACACCCTTCCGATGTCTTAAATGGCGCGAACCAGACATACGCTGCCCGCCTTGGGGCGAGAGCACGCCCTGCCTACAGCCAGGTCGTCATGTGACATCAACCTCGACGCTGTGGAGTCCGTCCTGGAAACCCGAAGCCCGACAGCGCGATCGCGCGGTGGTTCACGCAGCGTACCTTGGGCAATCCGCAGAACAAGCGGAGCAAACGTATCGCCATCGTCGCGGTGGCGCGGCGGCTCGTCATCGCGTTGTGGCGCTACCTTGAGCACGGGGTCATACCCGAGGGCGCGGTACTGAAGCACGCAAGAACCGGAGGGTAGAAACAGACAGTTCAACAATCGGTGACAGGGTAGGGATTAAATTGCTCCATTCGTCGTTACGTAGCAAAGTTAAAAGCAGACAGGCCCGCGCAGATCGCTGGTTGCTAAGCGACCGACACTAATAGATGGGGCTTGTCGCATCCGGGTCTTCTACGCGCTACGCGCATGCAGGACTATGCCGGAAACATCCGGCGGATAGAAGTTTGTGATGGCGATCAGGGGCCTCACGCAACGATGACCCGGAACTTGAAACTGACAGCAACACGGCGCGTATCGCCCTTGAGCAGTTTAGTGAGGACCATTTTTAGCGAAAAACCTTGACTCAATTCTCATCATAGAAGCGATCTGCAACACATGCCGGCGGCGCGGCCGTTGCGGCGCGCGTCAAGGTGGTTGTCGCCTCAGTCATGCAGCCAACGGCTGTATTTCTTTTGCCTGTGACGCCATGGCCACCACCGAGTCCCGTTCAGGGTTAAGCGTCACGGCGCCGACGGGCGTCCAGTTACGCGTGCTGCCTGACCAGCGAGCCGGGGTGCGTTCGCGGGCCTGAAGGTAGATTTCATGCCGAGCCGCGAGGATCTTCCGGTCATCGCCGACGTGCCACTGCGATGGGCTGACATAGCGGATGCCGCTATGACGGTGGTCAACGTTGTACCAACGCACGAAGTGGGTCGCCCAGGCCCGGGCTGCGTCCAGATCAACGAAGCCATTGACAGGGAACTCTGGCCGGTACTTGGCGGTTCGGAACAGCGACTCCGCATAGGCGTTGTCGTCGCTCACGCGCGGCCTGGAGTACGAGGGCTTCACACCCAGCCAGTACAGCATAGCCAGCACGGTCGTGGCCTTGAGCGTGGCGCCGTTGTCGCCGTGCAGCACCGGCTTGACGGGCATGGTGGCGATGCCCTCGGCCAGCGCCGTGCGGCGCACCAAGTGCGCGGCGTGCAGCGAGTCGTCGCTGTCGTGCACCTCCCAGCCCACTATCTTGCGACTGTAGAGGTCCAGAATCAGATACAGGTGGAACCATTGCCCGATCACAGTGGCCGGCAGGTAGGTCATATCCCAGCACCAGACCTGGCGCGGCGCCGTGGCGATGTACGTTGTCGGCGGCCGGATGACCTTGGGGGCCTTGGCTCGACCGCGGTGCTCGGTCTGGCCGTGTTCACGCAGCACGCGAGCAAAGCTCGACTCGCTGGCAATGTACACACCTTCGTCGGCCAGCATGGGCACGATGCGCGCTGGCGGCATATCGGCGAAGCGTGCCTCGTTGGCTACGCTCAACAGCGTTGCGCGCTCGGCTGGGCTCAAGGCATGGGCAGGTGTCGGACGCACTGCGTCCGGCCTGCGATCGCCCGATGTGAGACCTTCGCCAGCCTTCCATCGCTGCAGCGTGCGCAGGTCGATGCCGGCGGTCTCGCACGCCAGACGCAACCGCGCGCCGTCGGTGTGCGCCACGCGGATGTTCTGGGCCACGAATTGGCGATCTTCGAGGCCGATCATTCGTCCTCGCCCTTGTGGAAGATCACCTCGAGTTTTTTTGAGAGCACCAGCAAGGCCGCCGTCTCGGCCAGCGCCGCATTCTTGCGGCGCAGATCGCGCTCGAGTTCCTTGATGCGGCGCCGGTCCTGCTTGGTCTGGCTTGGGCTGGCGCGCGCCTCATCCGGCTCAGCCAGCGGCTGCGTCGCGCTTTGCCGCCAGTTGACCAGATCCTGCAGGTACACCCCGTTGGCACGACACCAGGCGCTCTTGGCTGCCTCGTCCATGGCGGCGGTGGTCGGCACCGCGTCGAACCGGGTGGCCGCTGTCCAGGCCCGCTCGCGAGCGGGCCTGGACAG
>NZ_BAAILO010000672.1:0-3024 GCF_054589115.1 Cupriavidus sp. 8B
CGGTTTACCGACAAACATCTTGGCCGGCGCATTGACTCATCAGAACTGCAACCCGTGCTGACCTGTTGCCTCACGTAGTTTGCTACCAGTCGGATTTTCGCGCAGCAATGGGCAACGAGTCGGGGGCATGGGTGGACGCGGAATTTGAGAGTCTGGATCTTGGTGATCCGCGGCGGGATCGGCGCGCCAAGGAATTGCTCAAGCGGTTTGCGGCTCTGCCTACGGCGAGCATTCCCGGCGCATGCGATGACTGGTCGCAAACCATTGGGGGCGTATCGGATCGGCAATGAGCAGATCGATCGTGAAGTGTAGTAATCGTGGGTCTTCCACACTTTGTGTGACCAGGGCGCACTGGCGTGGAGGATGTTGTAGCGTGGAACGACGGTCGTCTCCACCGCCCACCACCATTCTTCTTGTTGACGAACGTCGTGAAGTGTAGTAACAGTAGTACATTTACGTAGTAATGTTGCTCCGCGCTGCGGGAAGCGCCCATTTCTTCTCTCACGACTAAGAATCGTCACTGCAGCAGTTCAGGCAGCAACGCGACAACTTGTCGGTCGGCCTTCATCGCAACAACGATCTGGCGGCTTTGCCGTTCGACGCACCCTACCCTTTTCGCCAGCTTCGTGAGGATCTCACGCGAATGCTCATGCTGTTCAACAACGTCAAAGCCGCTGAGCCAACGCACCACTCCGGTAAGCGGATGCAGAGGTTTGCACCAAAGAGCGTTGGGATGCCGACAGCCGTTCCAGTGCATCGCCGCGAGCAGCCACGCCACAGCGTTGACCTGAGCGGCCGCCACCTTGATGTTGGGCTTGTTCGGATCGAAACGTCGAACGGCGCGACGGATCATTATCCGTTGGCGACCCGGCACCTTTGCCCAGGCCAGGCGCAGCAATAATCTCGTCAAATGCTCGCTGTCGTGTAGCAACGCACTCGAGTCGCGCCCGGCCATCGCCTCGCAAGTCCAGCCGCTCGAGGCACGGGTCTGATAGCGCCCGCTGTCGGTGATAAACGCTCGGCGGCCCGGAATCCGGCGCCAATAGCGGATGAGTTTATCGCGCTTGCTCGTTGGCGGTGGAAATGCCTCGCGTTCGCGCGGGATCGGCACATACTCGGGGTCGGGCTCAGACAGCTCCAACACAAGGATAGGCAAGACCATGGCCTATACCTCCTGTCGTACTCTCCGACGTACCCTGACTCTCACACTGCTCTGGGCCTCCGCTTGCCGTTGGGCGGCCCAACGCCTTGAAATGTTAGGTCTGCTTGGCGGAGTAACATTTGCTACTGCGCATCGCTTCCGGATTTCGACGCAGAGCTCGAGAAGCGGATGTGTGAGATGACGCTGTCGCGGCAGCCAATCGGTAAGCACCTCACTCACGATTTTCTCGACCGTGGCTGCTAGGCGCAGATCTCCGGCCTTGGGACCTGGGTTATGCGGTATCAACGCGCTCGCTACAGGATCCGCGAGGAAGCGCCGCCGCAAGCGATAGATCGTAGACCTATGGACTCCCAGCAACTCGCCAGCCTTCTTGGCTCGCTCACGCGAGAGGGGCCCCGTCCCCAGCGGATGTAAGACCCTCACAATCGCCCGTTCGCGCTCCGTTGCATTCGTGTCCGCCAAGTTCAATACCGTGGTCTTACCCTCCCGAGACGATTTGCTGAGCGGAGGTTGGACTCTCGCATTGCTCGCCGCCTCTGCCTTCCGATGGGCGGCCCAGCGTCGCGAAATGGTAGCTTTGCTTGGCGGACAAACACTCGCCGCCGCGCATCGCTTCCGAACCTCGACGCAGAGCTCAAGAAGCGGATGTGCGAAATGAGGCTGTCGCGGCAGCCAATCGGTAAGCACCTCACTCACGATTCTCTCAACCGTCGCTGCCAAAAAAAGTTCTCCCGCCTTGGGACCCGAGCTATGCGGTATCAACGCGCTCGCTACAGGATTCGCGAGGAAGCGCCGCCGCAAGCGATACACAGAAGAACAATGGAGCCCAAGCAATTCCCCAGCCTTCGTAGCTCGCTCACGCGAGAGGGGACCAATCCCCAGCGGACGTAAGATCCTCGCAATCGCCCGTTCTCGCTCCGTGACAGTTCTCAACGCCATGTTCAAGTCCGCGGGCTTACGCACCCGAGGCGATCGATTGAGCGGAGCAACCGGCTTGGCGGAATCAATAGACGGGCGCGGTATCCACACTTTCGCTGGAGCTGGCTCGGTCAGGTCCGGCACAAGGATTGGCAAGACCATGTCCTATACCTCCGGTTGGACGGTCTGTTGCGCGGCAACGTACCCGGACTCCCGCACGGCTCGCTCCCAATGCGCCGAATCCAAGACCAATCCTGCACTGTCCCACTGGGGCCCGTTCAGTAGCACCGACTCAACGGCACGGGTGAAGTAGTCCATATGCAGTTCAACCGGTCCAGCCAGTTGCGCGACCGTATGGGCGTTCAGGAAGCCATTCCACAGCGCCGCGGCCGATTGCTCCAGTCTTAAGCCGGCGGCGTACGCGTCGGGATAGAAAAAGGCCGTGAAGGTGCTCCCGGTGTCCTCTGGATATCGAGTCATATCGTAACTAGCCAGGCAGGTTGCTGCTTCAACGGCGCCTGTAACGCCTCTGAAGTGCATTTGCTCGATCATGAAGCGAGCGACGATCTGCTCGTCACCGGAGAGCTGATATTGCGCTTTCTGCTCCATTAACTGCGGCTGCCCTACCAGAAAGGTGATCAGGCGCACGCCGTGGTGGGCGAGCTGATCATGGACGTCGCGCAGCCATTCCAGTGCATGCTTGGACAGTCGCTGCGCTTCGTCGCAAAAGAGCACCACAATGTGACCCGAGCGCATTTGAAGTTGCTCGTTAATCCGACGCATCAAAGCGAAGCGCTTGTCGGCAATGAACCTGGGCTGAGGGTCCCTGATACCAGCTGTTGCAGATCGTTATTTCGGCTAATGGCGACCTCTAATTACGCAAATGTGGGTGCCAGCTAGGATAGATGAAGGAAAAACGCTCTTCTCCTGGCGATGCTCGCGAG
>NZ_BAAILO010000673.1:0-234 GCF_054589115.1 Cupriavidus sp. 8B
GCGCATCATCCGGTGCAGGTACTTGTCTTCGAGCCACTTGTCACTTTTGAGCCTCCCAGGCCCATGCATGCGCCCGGCGTTCGCGAAGAAACGGTTCTGCCCTATAAAGGGAACGGCAGCGCCGCGATGACCGACACCTCATTGGTGCGAGCCCGTGGCGTTACCGGACGCCACGGTGTGAGCCCGCTTTTGAGCCTGGTCCGGGAATCGTCGGCGACAGTGGTGAGCGGCGTG
>NZ_BAAILO010000674.1:0-913 GCF_054589115.1 Cupriavidus sp. 8B
GTCAAGCTCGTGCGATCGCTGCGCGCCGGTGACCTCTCCGCCGTGTACGTGCCCAGCGTCGAAGACGAAGCATTCCGGGATCTGTCACGCGCCTGGATCAGCGCCAAGGACGATCTGAAGCGCGCCCGCCAACGGCTGAAGGCCTTTCTGCTTTCGCACGGAGTCCGCTACACCGGCAGAGCTGACTGGGGGCCAGCACACCGGCGCTGGATAAGCGAATTTGCGTTCGATAGCGCCTGGCAACAACTTGCCTTTGACGAATATCGACGCGCCATCGAGGATCGGCTCGCGCAATGCAGCCGTCTCGAAGCGGCCTTGCGCGAAGCCGTGGTCAGCTGGCGCTTCTATCCGGCCGTACTGGGCTTTCAGGCCATGCGTGGCGTGCAGTTCACCACGGCGGTGGGCATGCTTGCGGAATTGGGCGATCTCTCGCGCTTTGTCCATCCGCGCCAACTGATGGCCTGGCTCGGGGTGACGCCCGCCGAACACTCATCGGGGGAAAAACGGCGCCAAGGCAGCATCACCAAGAACGGCAATAGCTATGCAAGAAAGCTGCTAATCGAAGCCGCCTGGAGTTACCGGCACCCGCCACGTGTGAGCCCCGAGATCCAGCGCCGGCACGAAGGCATCCCAAAGGCCATCGTTGACCGGTCCTGGGACGCCCAGGTTCGACTGTGCCGGCGCTATCGGAGACTTGCCGCGCGCGGCAAGAACCCGAACATTGCGGTGGTTGCGGTGGCCCGCGAACTGAGCGGGTTCATCTGGGACATCAGCCGGCTCGCCATGTCGCTTGCCGTACCGAACCAGGCGCGGGCAGCGTAACCCAGCGCCAAGGTACCAACCTATCTGCCACCTACTGTGGAGCCAGTTTCCTGAAGGGCGACGTAGCCCGGCACACGAGCAACCCGCGACC
>NZ_BAAILO010000675.1:0-5830 GCF_054589115.1 Cupriavidus sp. 8B
GATGACGAGGGCGATGATCCACGACGAGAGCCCGAGTGCAATGGTGACCTTCAGGCCGGAAATCATCCAGTCCAGGTAGGTCTCGTTCTGGGCCGCTTGTTCGAGGAATACACCCCAATGCCAGCTGTAGTTCATGATGTGTCCTCAAAAAGAAACGGAAGGACATGCCTTCCGTTTCACACAACCGGAATCCCAGTATCAGTCAAGTGCCTTGTCGTTCGGCGTCTTGAACAGCGCCTTCATGTCTTCCGACAGCGGGAAGTCCAGGTTCAGGCCCTTGGGCGGCACCGGTTGCTGGAACCACTTGGTGTACAGCGTGTTGATCGAGCCATCCTTCATCATGCCGGTGATGACGTGGTCGGACAGCTTCTTGAACGGTGCGTCATCCTTGCGGATCATGCAGCCATAGGACTCGCGCGATTGCGCCTTGCCAACCACGATCCAGTCGGCCGGGTTCTTGGCCTTGGCGCGCTCGCCGTACAGCAGCGCGTCGTCCATCATGAAGGCGACGGCGCGGCCCGATTCCAGCGTCAGGAACGACTGGCCATGGTCCTTGGTGCTGATGATGTTCATGCCCAGCTTCTGGTCATCGTTCATCTTGCGCAGCAGGCGTTCCGAGGTGGTGCCGGCAGTGGTCACCACGTTCTTGCCCTTGAGGTCGGCCCAGTCCTTGATGCCGCCATCCTTCTTCACCATGATGCGGGTGCCGATGATGAAGATGCTGGTGGTAAACGATGCTTGCTTCTGGCGCTCGAGGTTGTTGGTGGTCGAGCCGCACTCGATGTCGATGGTGCCGTTCTGCAGCAGGGTGATGCGGTTCTGCGAGGTAATCGGGATTTCCTTGACCTGCAGGTTCGGCAGCTTCAGCTGATCCTTGATGGCTTCCACGATCTTGACATTGATATCGTAGGAATAGCCGACCTGGCGCACACCGCCGAGGTTGTAATTGAACGGAATCGACGACTCGCGCACGCCAAGCGTAATCACACCGGTGTCTTTGATCTTCTGCAGCGTGCCCGTCAGTTGCTCGGCAGCTTGCGCGGTACCGCACAGCACGCCAGCAGCAATCATCAGGGAAGCCAACTTGGCAACATTCATAAAATCTCCTTGACCATGAAGAGAAAGGCGGGACTCTAACAAAAAAACCACCCGCCGACGAAATAGTATTGCGCAGGCAGGCACTCAAGACAACGGGTTTTTCCCCTAACAGCGTCATTTCAGGCATGGTTTGCGGGGCAAACCGAGGTCCGCCTCCAATCCTGTAAAGCCCCTGCGCCAACGCGCCGGGCCGGCCTTGCGGCAATGCCTTGTCAGCACGGGATCCCCCTCGTGCGTTGGGGGGGCAGCGAGCGCATACGACAACGCGGCTGCCGGGAAGCCCGGCAGCCGCGTTACCAATCCTGGATGGGCTTGCTGCGCCGCAGCATCGCCAGGGAGCGACGCTGCGGCGCCAAGCCGCGTCAGGCATCAGGGATAGAGACCGCGCATTTCGCGCGCCTGCAGAATCCGCGTGCACGCCACGATGAAGGCGGCCGTGCGCAAGGTAACCTTATTGTCCTGAGCGACCTGCCAGATCGCCCGGAAAGCCTCTTGCATGATTCGTACCAGGCGCTGGTTGATTTCCTCTTCGGTCCAGAAGAAGCTGGAAAAGTCCTGTACCCACTCGAAATAGGAAACCGTAACGCCGCCAGCATTGGCGATAACGTCGGGCGCCACCAGGATATTGCGCTCGCGCAGGATGTCGTCGGCCTCGGGCGTGGTCGGGCCGTTCGCACCTTCGATGACCATGCGCGCCTTGATGTGGGGCGCATTCTGGGCGGTGATCTGGCCTTCCAGCGCGGCCGGGATCAGGATTTCGCAATCCACCTGCCAGAATTGCTCGCCGGAAATGGTCTCGCCCTGGAAGCCTTCGATGGTGCCGCTGTGCGAGGCATATTCCATCATGGCGGGCACATCCAGGCCGGCCGGGTTGTACAGCGCGGTGCGGTGGTCCTGCACCGCCACCACCTTGGCGCCAGCCTCGTGGAACAGCTTGGCGGCCACGGCACCGACGTTGCCGAAGCCCTGCACGGCCACCCGTGCGCCCTTGATCTCAAGGCCGAGGTTGCGCGCCGCTTCGGATCCCACCACGAACACGCCGCGGCCGGTTGCCTCGCGCCGTCCCAGGGAGCCGCCCAGCGAGATCGGCTTGCCCGTGACCACGCCGGTGGACGTGCTGCCGGAATTCATCGAGTAGGTGTCCATCATCCATGCCATCACCTGCTCGTTGGTGTTGACGTCCGGCGCCGGGATGTCCTTGTTGGGTCCGATGATGAAGTTGATTTCGCTGGTGTAGCGGCGCGTCACGCGCTCCAGCTCCGAGCGCGAGAGCGTGCGCGGATCGACGCGGATGCCGCCCTTGGCGCCGCCGTAAGGCACGTTGACCGCGGCGTTCTTGACCGACATCCAGGCCGACAGGGCCATGACTTCCGACAAGGTCACGTCCTGGTGGAAGCGCACGCCGCCCTTGCCCGGGCCACGCGACATGTTGTGCTGCACGCGATAGCCTTCGAAGTGGGCAATGGTGCCGTTGTCCATCTCGATCGGCACATCGACCACCAGCGCGCGCTTGGGGCGCTTGAGGGTCTCGACCCAGCGGGCCAGCGAGCCCAGGTACGGCGTGACACGATCGACCTGCTGCAGGTAGATGCCCCAGGGCCCGAGCGCATCGGCGTTCAGGTAGGAAGGCAGGGAGTGGTTCTTGACGGCAGGATTGGACGGCGCTGCGGAAGACATCGTTTGGTTCCGGTGTGAAGGTGCCGCCAGCTTAGGGGAGGCAGCCCTGCAGAAGCCAATGCCGTTTGATTATCCTGTTATGCATGGTTAGCATAACCTTTGACGAGCGCCGTGTGCCGCCCCGTGCCGCCCCTCCCGGCTACTTGGCGGTGCGCCCGGCGCACCAGCCGCGCGCCTTCAGGATTTCGGCAGTGCGGGCAAGGTCTGCGCTGCCAGCGAAGACCAGACGCGGTCCACCAGCTGGCGCTTGTTGCGAACCTGTGCGCTGCGCCGCTCGCTGACGTGTTCGCCCGGCTTCTCCCGGTAAAGCCGGATTTCCATGTCGATCGACAGCGGCACGCCGCGCGCGGCCTCCGCACGCACCAGCCGGTGCTGGGCCAGTTCCTCCCGCACCGCGCTCTCCGGCAGGAAGGCCATGCCATGCCCGGACAGCGCCATCACCTTGAGCGCCTCGGCCATATCGGTCTCGTAGCATTTGTCGAGCTTGAGCGCGTCGGTGGTTTCTGACAGCAGCATGTCGACCATGCGGCCGAGGAAGGCATTGGGCGTATAGCTGAGGAAGGGCACCGGCTTCTTGTCCGTGCCCGGCAGCCGGTACAGGGGCTTGCCGGCGGCGTCCGGCACGCTGTATGGCGACAGCCGCTCGGTGCCCAGCACCATCATGTCGTAGTGCGCGGGATCGAGCTGGATGGCCTGGCGCGCATGGTGGTAGACCATCACCAGGTCGCAGCCGCCATCGACCAGCGCCAGCACGGCGTCGTGCACGTTGAGCGCGCGCAGCCGGCACGGCAGCGTGCCGATCTCGCGCTCCACCGCCTTGAGCCATTCGGGGAAGAACGTCAGCGACAGCGTGTGCGGCACCGCGAATTCCAGCACCTGCGCATTGGCCGAACGCTGCCCCCGCATCAGCGCGCGGGTCTCGCTGACTTGCGCCAGCATGGCCAGGGCCTGCTCGTAGAACACCTTGCCCGCCGGCGTGAGGCTGGTGGGATAGCTGGAGCGATCGATCAGCTCCGTGCCCACCCAGGACTCCAGCGACTGGATCCGGCGCGAGAACGCGGGCTGCGTCACATGACGCTGCTCGGCCGAGCGCGAGAAGCTGTGCGTCTCGGCCAGGCTGACGAAGTCTTCAAGCCACTTGATTTCCATGAGGCGGCATTATCCACCGGCTTCTTGCGGTTTCGCCACCGCCAGGAACAATATTCTACTTTATTTGGCTTTATTAGAATTAGATTACACTTACAGCCAGATTTGCACGACAGGACGCACGTGTTTGCTACGGGCCGGACGCTATGATGGTCGCAAACCAACAAGGAGCCCTTCATGGCCACCCAGCAAGCCGCCGTTACCGATATTGCCAGCCACGCACGTAGCGCCGGTGTCCTTGGCACCCTCGACGCGGCCGGCGGCCGGCCGGATCTCTTTGCCCCGCTATCCGACGGCATGTCGTCCGCCTTTGCAGCCAGCGCGCGCATGGTGGCGCAAGGCATCGAAGCCAGCCTGCCGGATTCCGCGACGCTGCTGGCGCTGTTGCCGGAATCGCTGCGCGAGGGCTCGGCCCAGGGCTATGTGCGCCACCTGGTGCACGCCGATCCGCTGGCGCGCTTCTCCGCCATGCTGATCGTCTGGCGGCCGGGGCAGCACAGCCCGGTGCACGGGCACCAGACCTGGTGCGCCTACCGGGTGCTGCGCGGCACGCTGCATGAGCGCCACTACCGCTGGGACGCGCAAGAGCGCCAGGCACATCCGTGCGGCGAGATCACGCGCACGGCGGGCGACACCTTCAGCGTGCCGGCCGGGCTGCGCCATATCCATGCGCTCGGCAACGACAGCGACGCGGTGGCCGTGTCGCTGCATATTTATGGGGTGGACCAGGAACACATCTGCAGCGGTGTGAACCTGCTGGTGGACGCGGCCTGAGTTTTGCGGCCGGCGTGCGGCCAGGCACCGGGGAAACGAAACGCTGCGCGCCAACAGGAATTGCCATGGACCGTTACGACCGCCAGATACTCGCCGCCCTTCAGGAGGACGCCACCGTGCCTGTGGCGGAGCTTGGGGAGCGGGTAGGTCTCACCTCCACGCCGTGCTGGCGGCGCGTGCAGAAGCTGGAGGAAAGCGGCGTGATCCGCAAGCGCGTGGCGCTGCTGGATCCCGCGCTGCTGAACGTGGGCGTGACGGTATTCGTGTCGGTTCGTACCAGCCAGCATAGCGTCAAGTGGCTCAAGACTTTTCATGATCTTGTCGCCTCCATTCCCGAAGTCACCGAGTTCTACCGCATGGCCGGGGATACCGATTACCTGCTGCGCGTGGTGGTGCCGGATATTGCTGCTTATGATCGCGTTTACAAGAAGCTGATACAGGGGGCGGAGCTGGCGGATGTGAGTTCTAGTTTTGCAATGGAGCAGATTAAGTACACTACGGCGTTGCCGTTGGATTATGTGTAGGGTGGGGATTGGGTGGGGATTCGGATTTGGCGCTTCTGGCCCCGCTGACGCGGGTTTTGGCGCTTGCTGGGCGGAGTTTTCATGCTTCTAGCTGCTGTCGCGGCTGTACGGTGTTGGCCGTTTTAGAACGTGTGAGATGTCACTCTTCTTTACTCGTAAAGAAAAGTAACCAAAAGAAAGCGATCCTTGCAGGAGGCTGGCGTGGCGTCATTGGGAATCCCAATGGTTTCGTCGTACGGCCCTGGGTTCTAATGACCTCGTGCCGTTACCAGTTTAGATCATCACGACGCTGCCAATGCCCGGGGTTTCGTGGTGGCCCCCACCGGTAGCCACCACCACGAATTTCAAGCCGTCTGTCGCTCGCGGCGCGGGCGGCCACGAAGTTGCAGGCGTCCCGTTTTCGTCGTGGGCGCGGTGGCACCGCCGGAATAGTTTTGAGGGATTCACCAGTTTAGATCATCACGACGCTGCCAATGCCCAGGGTTTCGTGGTGGCCCCCACCGGTAGCCACCACTACGAATTTCAAGCCGTCTGTCGCTCGCGGCGCGGGCGGCCACGAAGTTGCAGGCGTCCCGTTTTCGTCGTGGGCGCGGTGGCACCGCCGGAATAGT
>NZ_BAAILO010000675.1:6026-6234 GCF_054589115.1 Cupriavidus sp. 8B
AACCGGGGGCCTTACCACGAAACCAGCGTCATTAACAGGATCGTGGCCATTTAAATCGGTAACGGCACGAGTTAATTAAAACCCGGGGCCTGACGACGACACCACTGGGGTTCCCAATGACGCCACGCCAGCCTCCTGCAAGGATCGCTTTCTTTTGGTTACTTTTCTTTGAGGGTGAGGACAAATTCAGGCATTGGTCAATCGGCGT
>NZ_BAAILO010000676.1:0-1181 GCF_054589115.1 Cupriavidus sp. 8B
GGGCGGCATCCCTCCCGAAACACCGACCGATTGACAGGCTAAACCATATGGACTTGACGAACGCCAGGGTGGAATTCCAGACCGACTTCAATTCGTTCGGCGAAGGGGTCGTCATCGCGCATGACAGCATCAACGGCCGGCTCGTGATCCGCGACGACGACGGTATCCACTGGCGAGGCGTCGAAGATCACATCGAAGTCCTTGAGCGTCCCGATGCGCGTACTTCCCATGCTTGATGAACTGAATCCGGCCCAGCGCGAAGTGGTGGAATTGCGTAAGCATTGCGTCGCCGTCGCGTGCCCCGGTGCCGGCAAAACCAAGACCATTGCCACCAAGGCCGCGATTCTGCTGGCCGAGCCCAATGCCACGGTCGGCGCGGTGACGTTCAGCAAGGATGCAGCGGTGGAGCTACGCGACCGTATTCTGGCGCTGGCGGGCGCAGGTGCCAAGCGGCGCCTGATGGCCGGCACGTTCCATTCGTTGTCGTACAAGCAATTGGGCGGCGATGGCGGTGAGCGCCCGGATATCGCCACGGACGGCGACCGGATGGTGCTGTTGGGCCAGGCGCTGGAAGAAGCCGAATTGGACTGGAAGATCGAGGATGCGATTGCCTCCGTCGAGGCCATCAAGACCAATTTCGGCAACGTCCAGGACGGCACCCATGAGGCCCGCCTCTACCAGGCCTACCAGCACGCCTTGGAGCGCAACGCTAAGATCGACTTCCAGGACATGCTGCGGCTGGCGGTGGAAGGCTTGCAGCGTGGCGCCCTCAAGCCCTACCCCTTCACCTATCTGCTGGTCGACGAGTTCCAGGACACCGACCCGCTGCAATACCAATGGGTCGCCCTGCACGCACAAGCAGGCTCGATCGTGACGGTGGTGGGCGACGATGACCAGTCGATTTACGGATTTCGGAGCGCGTTGGGCTATAGAGGCATGGAATCGTTCATCCGCCAGTTCGACGCCCAGCCCGTGGTGCTTGGCAGCAACTATCGTTGCAAGGCGGAGATCCTGGCCGCCGCCGACAAAGTTATCCAAAACAATCGCGACCGCATCCCGAAGACTCTGGTGGCGCAAAGAGGTCCTGGCGGCATCGTGAAGTTCAACCGCTATGACGATGAGTATGCCGAGGCCGTTGCGGCCATCGAGGCGCTCGCGCCGACCCTGGGTGAGCGGAAATC
>NZ_BAAILO010000677.1:0-304 GCF_054589115.1 Cupriavidus sp. 8B
ACCACGATGGCCTGGGTCCGCCGCTTCCGCGCACTCGCCCCGATCACCGCCATCAGCACCGAACTCGTCCGCTTCGACATGCAGGCGATGCAGAACACCGAGATCTCCGGCGTCGAGTATCAGCAGGGCGAACTGGCCGGCTACGAAGTCCGGGAGTACCTGCTAGAGAAGTGGGGGCGGCAGTGCGCCTACTGCGATGCCGGCGAGGCGCTGCTGGAAATCGAGCATATCGATGCCCGGGCAAACGGAGGCTCGAATCGGGTCTCCAATCTGACACTGGCTTGCGTGCCTTGCAATAGGAAGA
>NZ_BAAILO010000678.1:0-4104 GCF_054589115.1 Cupriavidus sp. 8B
CGAGATCGATAGCGCCCGACTCTCCAGCGTTCATGAAAAGCATGCAGCCCAACGCCACCTGCCCGGCCCGCAGGGCCATACTCAATCTTTTCATCGGATTTACTCTCAACGTCACATTTGCGATCAGACGGTCGCAGGGCGCTTGGCCCGGTACCAGGTCGCATACAGAGCGGGAAGGAAGACGAGCGTCAGCACCGTGGCAACGACGAGCCCTCCCATGATTGCCCACGCCATGGGGCCCCAGAACACGGAATGGGTAAGCGGCACCATCGCCAGAATTGCCGCCAAGGCAGTCAGCACGATCGGGCGTAGCCGTCGCACCGCAGCCTCGACGATGGCCGTCCACAGTGCGACGCCCGCGCCCACATCCTGATCAATCTGTACGACAAGGATCACCGAGTTGCGGATGATCATTCCAGCGAGGGCGATAACACCCAACATGGCGACAAAACCAAACGGAATCTGGAACGCGGCCATGATCGCGCTCACACCGATCAGCCCGAGCGGCGCGGTCAGCAGGACCATCGCCATCTTCCTCATGTCCTGCAGTTGAATCATCAGCAGCACGAGTACCACGATGATCGTCACAGGCATCACCGCGAATACAGAACGCTGGGCCTTCGCACTCGATTCGTAAGCGCCGCCGATCTCGATGCCATACCCGAGCGGGAGCTCCTTTTCCAGAGCGTCGATCTTCGGCTGTATTGCATGCGTGACGTCAGGTGCCTGCGCCCCCGCGATGTCGGCGCGAACGGTCAGCGTTGGCACTCGGTTACGCCGCCACAGTTCGCTTTCCTCGCTGTCAAGCGTGAGTCGGGCCACTTGCGAGACCGGTACAAACTTGCCGTCGCGCACATAGATCTTTGCGTCCTTCAGGTTGTTCAGGTCCGTGCGTTCCGCGGCGACGAGGCGCGAGACCACGTCGATACCTTGGTCTTCCTCGCGGTACTGCGTGATCGGCGTGCCCGACAGCGAGGCCTCAAGGGCCTCTTTGATCTGGCCTGAGCTGATACTCAGTGCACGCGCCTTGTCCTGGTCGACGTCGACCTGCACGCGCTTGATGCGTTCGCCCCAGTCCAGGTTAACTTGGCGCACGTGCGACTCTTCACGCATGATGCCCGCCACCTGCTGCCCGATTGCACGAACTTTGGCGTTGTCCTGCCCGTACACGCGGAACTGCACCGGGTAACCGACAGGCGGACCGTTCTCCAGGTGATTGACGCGGCCACGCACATTCGGGAATCTTCCGTTGAACAGCTTCTCGAGCTTCTCCTTCACCCGCTCCCGCGCCTCACCGCCCTTCGTCATCACCAGCATCTCGCCGAGGTTCAGATTAGGCGTCTGCGCATCGAGAGGCAGGTAGAATCGTGGCGCACCGTTGCCAACAAAGCTGGTCACCGCCGCAATGTCCGGATCGCCCTTGAGCAGGCCTTCCAGCTTCTGGACCTCGCGCTGGCTCGCCTCGAAGGTCGACGCCCTCGGCATCCACAGGTCAACAATCAGTTCGGCCCGGTCAGATGCCGGAAAGAATTGCTGGGGTACTGCCTTGAACAGCACCAGTGCGCCCACGAATGCAGCGAGCGTGATCCCGATCACCCACACGCGATGCTCCAGGCAGAAATTGATGAAGCGGCGGAACTTGACATAGAAGCCGCGCTGGTAGACCGCATCTTCATCATGCGACGCGTGCGCATGCTCCTTCAACAGCTTGAAGCCGATGTAAGGTGTAAAGAGGACGGCCACGATCCATGACAGCACCAGCGAAATGCCCACCACCTGGAACAGGGAGTACACATATTCGCCGGTGCCCGACTTCGCAAAGCCGACGGGAAGAAAGCCCGCAGCTGTGATCAACGTGCCCGTGAGCATCGGGAAGGCGGTGGCCGTGTACGCGTATGTGGCGGCGCGAAACTTGTCCCAGCCCTGCTCGAGCTTCAGCGACATCATTTCGACGGCAATAATCGCATCGTCCACCAACAGTCCGAGCGCAATGATCAGCGCACCCAGCGAGATGCGCTGCAAGTCGATGCCCATCACGTACATCGCCAGGAATGTCATGGCCAGAACGAGCGGGATGCTGAGCGCGACAACCAGTCCGGTCCGCAAGCCCAGCGACAGGAAGCTCACGACGAGCACAATGACCACAGCCTCGGCCAGACTCTTCTTGAACTCGAAGACGGAATGCTCGACGATACGTGGCTGGTCGCTGACCGCATGGATCTGCACGCCCACCGGCAGGTTGGACTCGATGCGCTTTACCGATTCGTCAAGCTTTGCGCCTAGTCGGATCACGTCACCGCCCTTGCGCATGCTCACCGCAAGTCCAATCGCCTCGCGGCCGTTGAAGCGCATCCTCGACGTGGCAGGCTCCACAAAGCCGCGACGGACGTCTGCGATATCGCCAAGGCGGAAGGTACGTTGGCCAGCACGGATGCCGATGGCGCGAATCCCTTCGACCGAGTCAAACTCGCCACTGACAGCCAGCCGCACTTGTTCCGCGGTGGTTTGCACAGTCCCGCCTGATGTCACGGCGTTGGTTTGAGCGAGCGTCGACGCGATCAATGCCGGGTCGATCCCCAGCGAGGCGAGCTTGGCGGTGGAGACTTCCACATAGATCTTCTGTTCCTGCTTGCCTACCAGGTCGACCTTGTTGACGTCGCCGACACGAAGGAACTCATTACGCGCGGCGTCCGCAATCCGTCTCAGGTCGTCATAGTCGAAGCCATCGCCCGTGATGGCATAGAGGTTACCGAACGTGTCTCCGAACTCGTCATTGAAGAATGGACCCTGCGTGCCCTGTGGCAAGGTATGCCGGATGTCCTCCATCTTCTTCCGGACCTGGTACCACACATCCGGCACGGCGCCCGGTGGTACGTCCTCGCGCAGGTTGACCTTGACCTGAGTTTCGCCCGGCTTCACGTAGGTGGACGTATAGTCGATCTCCGCCACCTCTTGCAGCTTGCGCTCGATCTTGTCGGTCACCTGATCGGCCATCTGCTGCGCGGAGCTCCCCGGCCAGTACGCCTGCACGACCATGGTCTTGATCGTGAACTCGGGGTCCTCCTTCTGACCCAGGCTGCTGTAGGCCAGTACGCCGGCCACGGACAACAGCAACAGCAGGAACCCGATCATCTGCTGGTGCTTCAGCGCCCATTCGGACAGGTTGATGCCTTTCACTTCACACCTCCCGCCCTGGCGACAGACACCGTCTCGGCCACTTTCACCTGCTGGCCAGGCTGCAGCATATGCACGCCGGCACTCACTACGGTCTCTCCGCCCGCCAGTCCCCCAACCACGATGACGCTGTCGTTCTGCGCGGCGCCAAGCTTGACTTCACGCGCGATCACCCGCGACGTCTTCGGGTCGACCACCCACACCTGCCGGCCATGTTCATGATCGACAATGGCGGTCAGCGGCACGCGGACAACGCCATTGCCGTCCACGTCGGGTGCTATGACAGACGCTGTCATGCCTAGCCGCAGGAGGTCCGGATCCGCGTCCTGAATGGAAATGCGTGCCGAGTACGTCCGCGTGACGCTGTCCGCGTCCGGCGCAAGCTCACGGAGCTTGCCCGTCCAGGACTTGTCCGGATGCGCCCATACCGTGATCGCCAACGTCGACGCCTTACGCAGTTCGTCGACTCGCGACTCCGGAATACTGATCGAGACCTCGCGTTCGCCGTCAGCCGCAACGGTTGCGATCGACTGCCCGGCTGCGACCACCTGGCCGGCTTCCGCGTTGATTGCACTGACTACGCCATCGCGGTCGGCCACGAGCGTGGTAAAACCGCGCAGGTTGGCATTCAGCTGCTGGCGCGCCTGGGCAGAACGCAGTTGTGCTTCCGCCTGGTTAAGCGCCAGCCGCTGCTGGTCCAGTTCGGCTTGCGAGGCAAAGTTCTGCGCGAGCAGTTGCTCGGTACGCCGAACATCCACCCGCGCCTGGGCTACCCGGCCCCTTGCCGCATCAGCCTCCGCACCCGCCGCGGCCACCTGCAACGTCTCCTGGGTAGGATCGAGCTGGAACAACGGCTGGCCGCGCTTGACGTGGCTGCCCACTTCCACCATGCGCGCGACGATCTTGCCGGCTGTGCGGAATCCCAGTTGA
>NZ_BAAILO010000679.1:0-31868 GCF_054589115.1 Cupriavidus sp. 8B
CAGGACGCAGTCCGCTGTCCGCCGATCCACTATGCGGATAGCGAACGGCATCACGCGGTGCACACGTGCGCGGCCGCGCGCCAGCAACAGCCGCGCTCGCTTCTCACTGCAGGGCATGAGCGGATTGCCGCTCCTGTCTAACACAAAGACTGCCAAGGCAATCTCTCCTAAAAGTTGCCCTTACGGGCCTGGTGACGCCTCCCGTTGGGAGGTCTCCCCTCGGCAATGTTGCGAACCGGCGATCTGCCCCGATCCGTTTCGTGCTTACCCTGTCGCTTGTCTGCAACCGGAGCTTCAAGAGGTTGGGACTGAGGAAGCATCCCAACGTTGGCCTTGCACCTATTCGCAACGTAGCGGGTTGGTTACCGCTTTGCCTGGTCAACCCGAGCTTGTTCAGTTGCCTTTGCAAGCTCCGGCCTTTAGGCCGGGGTAGTTGACCATTGCTCCTCCTTCCATCGTAGTGTCCTGCCAGCTGAACGCCCGCCGACGAATCTGGATATTTTAGTGGCTTCGTGGACGTGCTGTTGTCATGTTTTCGTTAACTCTTTCCAGTGCCGTACGAGCGGAATCTTTAATGCACGCTGTGCTGCAGTAGGGCGCAGCAGTCGTTGCGGACAACGCCATACTTGGCACGTCGTTGCAACAACATGCGATCGGAATTTGGGTCTCGAGAACGTAGGAAGGCTGCGGGGCTTGTGAACGAGACGCTGGTTTTGAGCGAGCTCGCCGCACGGCAAGACCCGGAGGAGATGCTTGACGGATGATGATGTGGCGGTCTCTTGCCAGTGCGCTGAGTGAGCCGGCTACTGAAACAAAAATCCCCACGGGCCCTTGGCCTTGTGGGGCTTCTGTTTGCGCTTCGCGGCGTGCGGATTTCTGCGCAGACGCTGAGTCGCAACGCCTAACCGCCGTGCCTCGCCCAGAAAGTGGCGGGCGTAACGATCGCGTAGCGTTGTGCCAGCACCAGCAAATCTTTATCGTCCGTGATCAAGTATTGCGCCTAGGCGACGCGCAAGGTAGCAAGCACCGGCTGATCCGCAGCACGTTGGTATCGAGTGCCACGCGTAACCCTGGCATTAGCGATTCCGTTCAGCGGCCACTGCAGATTCGGTTTCAGCCATTCCCTGCTCGGCCGGGACATCGCCGTAGACATGCGCAATACGGTCGCTCAGCGCCTCGAAACGTTCCCGCATCCTGCGAATACGCGCGAATAGTTCGGCATCGACCAGCGCGGCGACCAGCTTACCGTCCTTCTTGATGACGATGCTGTCGTGGCGGTACTACACTTACTACACTTGATTGAGCATATCGCCCAAGTTCTGCCGGAAATTGACTGCGGTGACTTCGGTAATCATGGTTATCTCCAGCCATATTGATCACTATGGTCGGTATGATCGATTCTCGCCGTGTCTTCATGGAGTCTGCAGCCGATGCCTCAGGAAAGCGCAAGATCATCGCTGCCAGCGCTATACTAGATGAGTCGCTGCAACCACAGCGACCGGGATTGGCGTCTCGACTACGTAGGAAAGACAGCCGCCGCAAGGCGGTCCCTTTCAATTGGTCAAGAGGAGGCGCACATGCCCCAGTCCATGCTCGTCCGAATTGCCCGCACCGGGCATTCAGCTTATCCCAAAGTCCCCGTGATTCCAAAGCGCATGCGCTCCCAAATCGGGAGGGCATCCAATGTGCAAGCACCCGCACTACAACATCAGCGCCGAACAGACAGGCCGCGATATCTTCGTGACCGCGCACGCTGCATCCGAAAGCCCGCTTAGCCTCGCCGCTGAAAAGGCTGCCCAACTCAACGCGCTGCTGTCGGTCGCCATCGAGAACGCTGCCGGCGGCACATTGGCCAATCTGACTGAAGAGACTCAGGGCCATCTGCTCTCGCTGGCGGCCGTGCTTGCGAACGAGACGCTGGTGTTGAGCGAACTCGCGGTCCTGCGGGACCTTGAGGGGACGCGTAATGGGTGATCCGATGGCGGGCTTCCACGAGCGGGCTGCGTCAGCAGTCTCGTGAAATAAGGAGCCCCGCAGGCGTTTGGTCGCCCCGGGGCTTCCGTTTGTGTTCGTGCGCATGGATTCTCACCCTGCCGGCGAGCCATCCCGCCTATTTGGCCAATTCGCGCGGAAGCGGCGGTCCCATATCGCTACACTGGGCGAAGCCAAGCCTTGATCGAGCCGATCAGCCCGGCAATCTGCAAGTTCTCCGTCTCGGCTTGTTCTCAAAGGGTGCTCATGTCGGGCACAACCCCGCATCGCGCAAGCGGCGCAACAGGGCGCCGCGCTTGGCGTGGGAAGCCAGGAGTTGCCGCAGCGCGAGCTCGAATGCTTCAGTGCTTGACGTGAGCGCATAGCCGTCCGCCAGCTCTGCCAGCGCCTTCGTTGCCTCGTCATAGGCCGACGCCGTGCCCCTCTGCACCTGCGCATGAATGGCTACCCAGCGCTTGTCCACATCGTTCATCACCAGCCTCAGTTGCATTTCGCGCTTTCGGCGGCGTGCGGCCTCCTGCTTGGCCTGCGCCTTCGCTTCGCGTTTCAGGCGCGCAATGCTGGCCGCTTCGGCAAGTTCCCGCAGATGGCCAAGGGTGCGCTGCGCCGAGGAAGACGGTGAAACGCGCTGTGCTTTCAGCCAGGCCGCATGACGTAGCCGCACCTGGCGTTCGGCCTGGTGTACCAGCCCTTGGGCGAGCAACTTCATCACGGCAGTCATTTCCTCTCGCTGCCATTCGTCTAGCCACGCGTCGATGCGATCATCCTGCTCGGCGTCGCCCGGCGAAACGTCAGCACTCGCTGCCGCGGCGGCGGCCAGCAGGTCGGGGTCGATCTCCAGGAATTCGACGAGCGCCTCCTGCGGCGGCGACAGTGTCGCCAGGCCGGGTGGCACCTCCGGCTCCAGCGCGTCGTCCTCAAGGTCAGGGGATCCGGCCAGCCAGCCCAGGTAAAGCGGGCGCAGGTCGCCGCGCATCAGCTCGGCGCGCAGGGGGGCCAGGCGTTGCATCCAGCCGCTACCGCCTTCCATGTCGAAACGGTCATACTCTTCGCTGTCGTTGTGCGACCAGCCAAAGATCCAGTGCTCTGCGTTTGCCTCAACGGTCGAGGCATGCCGGATAGTGAAAGGCTTCAGTTCCGCCTTGCCAAACGTGGAGAGCGGTACGCGCAGCGCCAGCCGGCAGCTGCGCCAGTTGGCCGTGTAGACGAAGACGTCGAAATACTGCCGCATCCAGTCAGCCGGATCGGCCTTCAGGTCGCCCCACTCATAGTGATTGACGAACCCCGTGGGGCTGATCTGGGCACGCGTGGAGACGGCGCGCAACTGCGCCATCTCGGCGCGAGTCAGCGGCCGGTCGATGGCCGCG
Organism: Cupriavidus sp. 8B; assembly: GCF_054589115.1. Lineage (NCBI taxonomy): Bacteria > Pseudomonadati > Pseudomonadota > Betaproteobacteria > Burkholderiales > Burkholderiaceae > Cupriavidus > Cupriavidus sp. 8B. The sequence goes on from NZ_BAAILO010000679.1 coordinate 3,360, forward strand.
AATTCGTAGTATTGGTATTCGCTCATGCTGATTGGATCAAATAGGGATCAGTCTACTTTGCGCTTGCGCGCAGGATTCCCTCCTGAGACGCACTGGGGCTGAATAACTCCTGATCGATGAAGCGGCCGTGGCTGCGCATCACCGGCGCGCAGCACGGCTGCGCACAGTTCCCGGTTATCGTGGGTCAGTGGGCGGAAGAAGTGTTCGCGAGGCGGGGGTGAAGAACAGCATGAGCAGATCGCGTCCTATAGCCAGTTTTTAATGTTGCTGTGCTCGGGTTCATGATCAGGGCGGGCCCGGGTCCCCAAGGTGCGGGACGGAATCAGCCCTCCGCGAGCGGCGGTTGCACAAGGGAGTCATGCGCGGCCGGAAACAAAAGCTCCCGCGGGCGTCCGGTCGTGCGAGGGCACATTCTTAATAATGGTAACGGCAAGCGACGATGTTGATCCGGTCCTCGATCACGTCATAGACGAGGCGATTGGTGTCATCGATGCGCCGTGACCAGAAACCTGTCAAATTGCCCACCAGCGGCTCGGGCTTCCCGATTCCCTCGAACGGCGTGCGTTGCGCATCTTTGATCAGCTGGTTGATGCGTTTGAGGGTCTTACGATCCTGGCCTTGCCAGTAGAGGTAATCTTCCCAGGCATCGGGCGTGAAGAGCACGGGCCGGCTCACTCATCTTCCTCAGGCCGGGGACGCTCAATGGCCTGCCCGCGCTGGAGTTGCCCGATGGAGCGGGCCAGCCGTGCTGCGTTGGCAGGCGAACGCAGCAGGTGCAGCGTTTCTATCAGGCTGTCATAGTGCTCCTGCGACATGATGACGGCGTTGGGTGCGTCGCGGCGGGTGATCAGGATCGCGTCCGCGTCGTCGATGGTTTGGTCGATCACAGCTTTGAGATTGTTGCGTGCATCGGAGAAATGTACAGTGCGCATGGTCACTCCAACTTGTACAATTACACGTACAAGTATAGCTTGCGTTAATGACTAAAACCAGCGCCCGTAAGTCAACCAGCTTCCAAGAAACCCCGCCGCATTCACGTCTTGCGGGCCCTTCGTCGCCTGCCGGACCCAGCCAGCGGCGCTCGCCGCGAAAGGCACGAACAGACTGGTCGTCGTCATTGGCGAGATGGGCCCGGCGGCCTTGCCGTGCCGGAAATTGCCCAATGGAATCGGCGCTCATTATTGGAGTATTCGAAAACACATCGATCCTTGCGTTGTTCCCAATCTCCTCTTGTCCTTGACATTCGTATCCAATTGGATACGATTAGAGGCCATGACCACGCTCAACCGCACAGCTGAATTCAGCGCTTGGCTCCTGGCTCTTCAGGATCTGAAGGCCAGGGCCAAGATCCTGACGCGTCTCAAGCGGGCCGAACAAGGCAACTTTGGCGATTCGGAGCCGATCGGCGAGGGCCTGTCGGAGATGCGGATCGATTTTGGCCCTGGCTATCGCATCTATTACGGCCGTGAAGGCGCTGTGGCCTACCTGCTCATTTCGGGTGGCGATAAGTCGACTCAGAAAGCCGACGTCAGGCGAGCTAAGGAAATGTGGAAAACGATCAAGAAGGAGTCATCATGAATAAGGTCGAAGTCGCACGCTTCGATGCCTCGGACTATCTCGACAGCGAGGAAATGATCTCCGAGTACCTGAATGCAGCCCTGGAGGAGGGTGACACTGCAGTGCTTATCTCCGCTATTGCGGACATCGCCAAGGCGCGTGGCATGACCAGAGTGGCGGCCGACTCCGGCCTTGGCCGCGAGAGTCTTTACAAAGCACTCGCTCCGGGTGCCAAGCCGCGTTTCGACACCATCATGAAGCTCCTGCACGCTCTCGGCGTGAAGCTTACGACTTTGCCGGACGCCGGGACTCACGCATAGCAGACCGACGCCTCAAAAACAAAAAGCCCCGCAGGCACGCATGCCTTGCGGGGCCTTTTTGCCATCCGCCGAATCCAACCGGCAGACAGCAGATCAGGATACTTAGACGTTGAACAGGAAGTTCATCACGTCCCCATCCTTCACCACATACTCCTTCCCTTCCGCGCGCATCTTCCCGGCTTCCTTCGCGCCTTGCTCACCCTTGTAGGTAATGAAGTCCTCATAGGCGATGGTCTGGGCGCGGATGAAGCCGCGTTCGAAGTCGGTGTGGATCACGCCGGCCGCTTGCGGGGCGGTGTCGCCCACGTGGATGGTCCAGGCGCGGACTTCCTTCACGCCGGCGGTGAAGTAGGTCTGCAGGCCGAGCAGGGTGAAGCCGGCGCGGATCACGCGGTCCAGGCCGGGTTCTTCCATGCCGAGGTCGGCCAGGAACACGGCCTTGTCTTCGTCGTCGAGGTCGGCGATCTCGGCTTCGATGGCGGCGCAGACGGCCACGACCGGCGACTTGGTCTTGGCGGCGTGGGCGCGCACGGCATCCAGGTGGGGGTTGTTCTCAAAGCCGTCTTCACGCACGTTGGCCACGTACATGGTGGGCTTGGCGGTGATCAGGCACAGCGGCTTGATGGCGGCCCATTCTTCGTCGGACAGGTCGAGCGTGCGCACGGCCTTGGCTTCGTTGAGCACGGCCTGGGCCTTGTCCAGCACGGCCACCAGGCGCAGCGCTTCCTTGTCGCCGGCGCGGGCGGGCTTGATGTAGCGGGCGTGGGCTTTTTCGACGGTGGAGAGGTCGGCCAGCGCCAGTTCGGTGTTGATCACCTCGATGTCGGACAGCGGGTCGACCCGGCCGGAGACGTGGATCACGTTTTCGTCTTCGAAGCAGCGCACCACGTGGGTGATGGCGTCGGTTTCGCGGATGTTGGCCAGGAACTGGTTGCCCAGGCCTTCACCCTTGGACGCGCCCGCCACCAGGCCGGCGATGTCGACGAATTCGACCACGGCCGGCAGGATGCGCTCGGGCTTGACGATCTCGGCCAGCTTGGCGAGCCTCGCATCCGGCACTTCCACCACGCCCACATTGGGCTCGATGGTGCAGAACGGATAGTTCTCGGCGGCGATGCCGGCCTTGGTCAGGGCGTTGAACAGCGTGGACTTGCCGACGTTGGGCAGGCCGACGATGCCGCATTTGAGGCTCATGGTAAACCTTTAAAAATCAATGGGTTGCGGTTCACCCTGGGTGCGTCCGGCGCGCTCTGGCAGCGCAGCGGTGAAGGACGCAGAGGGGGAAAGCTCAGCACGAGACAAGACAGCCAAAGCGGGGCGATGCTCACCGGTTTTGTGCTGGAATTGCCATCGGAAAGATGGCTATTGTAACCGCGCCGGAGGTTGCGCTGAACTGGGCGCGAGGGCGCACCAAAGCCGTCATGCCGGGGTGGCTATAATCCACGCATGACTCGTCCATCTCCCTCCCATTTCCAGGTTGCCGTGGTTGGCGGCGGCATCGTCGGCAAGGCTTGCGCGTTGCTGCTGGCCCAGCAGGGCATGCAGGTGGCGCTGGTTGCGCCGCGCTTGCCTGCATCCGCTGCTACGCCGGATCCTGGCCAGTGGGACAGCCGCATCTACGCCTTCTCGGCGAGCTCGCAAGCCTTGCTGGAGCAGTTGCGCGTATGGGAGGCGCTGGACCCTGCGCGGATGCAGCCGGTGTGCGACATGCGTGTCTTCGGCGATGCAAGCGCCGCACAGGCGGATGCCTCGGCCGCCGGTGATCTCCATTTCTCGGCCTATGCGGCCACCGTTGCGCAACTGGCGTGGATCATCGAGTCCGGCCATGTGGAGCGCGTGCTCGATACCGCGCTGCGCTTCCAGCACCAGGTGCACTGGCATGACGATACGGCCGCCGCGTTCGCGCGCGACCATGATGGCGTGACGCTGAGCCTGGCCGGCGGCGACAAGGTGCGCGCGGCTTGCGTGGTGGGCGCCGATGGCGCGCGCTCGTGGGTGCGCGAGCAATGCCATATTCCTGTCACCAAGCGGCACTATCGCCAGCTTGGCGTGGTGGCCAACTTTGAATGCGAGTTGCCGCACCAGGACACGGCCTGGCAGTGGTTCCTGGGCACGCCGCCCAAGCTGATGGCTGACGAGGAGCCGGCCAACGGCGAGATCCTGGCGTTGCTGCCATTGCCGGGCCGGCGCGTGTCGATGGTGTGGTCGGCCGACGATGCCCACGCGAGCGATCTGCTGGCGCTGTCGCCCGAGGCGCTGGCCGACACCGTGATGCAGGCCGCCAGCGGCGCCGTGGGGCGCCAGTTTGGCGCGCTGCGCTGCGTGACGCCGGCCCGGGGCTTCCCCCTGGTGCTGCAGCGCGCCGATCAGTTTGTGCAGCCGCACGTGGCGCTGGTGGGCGACGCCGCCCATGTGGTGCACCCCTTGGCAGGTCAGGGCATGAACCTCGGTTTGCGCGATGTGGCGGAACTTGGCCGCGTAATGGCCGACAAAGAGTCTTTCCGCGCAGAAGGCGACTTGCGCTTGCTGCGACGCTACGAGCGGGCGCGCGCCACCGATCTGTTGTCGCTGACGGCGGCTACCGATGGCCTGCATCGGCTGTTTTCCTTGCCTGGCGGTGTGGCGCGCACGGTGCGCAATACCGGCATGCGGGTCGTGGGCGGCCAGTCGCTGCTCAAGCGTTTTCTTATCGGCCGCGCGCTAGGCTGAACCCCCGCCCACGCGAACCGAATCACCTGAATTACTGGAGTCATCATGTTGCAATTCCTGCGCCGCCGTCCCGCCCTGTGCGCCACCATCGTCGGCGGCATCGCGGCTGCCGGCTTCGCGCTGCACGCCATGGCGGCGGGCGAGCCCGGCACCGACCGCATCAAGGAATCGATGCAAAAGATGCTGGGCGGGCGCGCTGAAGTGAAGAGCGTGGCCAAGACTCCCGTGCCCGGCCTGTTCGAGGTCAATATCGGCGGGCAGGTGGTCTACACCGATGCTACCGGCCGCTACATCATCAATGGCGAGATGGTGGACTCCAAGACCGGCGCCAACCTGACCGAGGAGCGGCTGGCCGATATCAACCGCATCAAGTGGTCGGACCTGCCGCTGGCACGCGCGATCAAGTGGAGCAAGGGCGATGGCAGCCGCCAGGTGGCGGTGTTCTCCGACCCCAACTGCGGTTACTGCAAGCGCATCGAGCAGACGTTCCAGCAGATGGACAACATTACGGTCTACACCTTCCTGTACCCGGTGCTGTCGCCGGATTCGTCGGTGAAGGCCAAGCAGGTGTGGTGCGCGGCTGACCGCACCAAGGCCTGGCGCGACTGGATGATCAGCCACGTGGCGCTGACCGGCAACGGCAGCTGCAAGACGCCGGTGGAAGACAACCTGGCGCTCGGCCAGAGCCTGAACATCACCGGCACCCCGGCCGTGTTCTTCATGGACGGCACCCGCATTCCCGGCGCTGCCGACGCCGCCACGCTCGAGCGCAAGCTCGCCAGCCTGAAGAAGTAAGCACATCGCGCCGGAGGCCTACCCGGTGCTGCGTGCCGGAGCCGACCGGTCGTCTTTGATCACAGATCCAAAGGAGACTCCATGACGTTCCAGGCATTGCTGCTGACCCAGGCCGACGGCGCCACCCACGCCGCCGTTACCGCGCTCGAAGAATCCAGCCTGCCCGCCGAGGGCGATGTGCTGGTGGCCGTCGACTACTCCACTATCAATTTCAAGGACGGGCTGGCCATTACCGGCCGCTCGCCGGTGGTGCGCAAGTGGCCGATGGTGGCTGGCATCGACGGTGCTGGCACGGTGCTGGAATCCACCCATGCGCGCTGGAAGGCCGGGGACAAGGTCGTGCTCAACGGCTACGGCGTGGGCGAGACGCACTGGGGCTGCCTGGCGCAGCGCGCCCGCCTCAAGGGCGACTGGCTGGTGGCGCTGCCGGACGCGTTCACCACGCAGCAGGCCATGGCCATCGGCACCGCCGGCTATACCGCCATGCTGTCGGTGCTCGCGCTGGAGCGCGCGGGCGTCAAGCCGGCCGATGGCGAGGTGCTGGTGACCGGGGCCTCGGGCGGCGTGGGCTCGGTGGCCATCGCCATCCTGTCAAAGCTGGGCTATCGCGTGGTGGCCTCCACCGGCAAGACGGCCGAGGCGGATTTCCTCAAGGCGCTGGGCGCGGCCGAGGTGATCGACCGCACGGAACTAGGCAAGCCCAACAAACCGATGCAGAAGGAGCGCTGGGCCGCGGTGGTGGATTCGGTGGGCTCGCACACACTGGTCAATGCTTGCGCGCAGGTGCGTTACGGCGGCGCGGTAACGGCGTGCGGGCTGGCGCAAGGGCTGGATTTCCCGGCCTCGGTGGCGCCCTTCATCCTGCGTGGCATTACGCTTTATGGCATCGATAGCGTGATGGCGCCGATGGCCCTGCGCGAGCAGGCTTGGCAGCGGCTGTCGCAGGACCTGGTGCCGGATCGCCTGCGCGCCATCACTCGCGAGATCGGCTTGTCGGAGGCGATCGAGGCCGGGCGCAAGATCGTCGACGGCGGCATGCGCGGCCGCGTGGTGGTGAACGTCAACGCCTGAGCCGGCGCGGGGTCGGGCCCGGGCATGGCGCTACAATCACGCTCATGAAGCCGATCCATTACGCCATTGCCCCGCTTCAACTGGAAGCGCACCTGTTCGCCGTCACCGTCACGGTAGACGCCCCCCATCCCGCCGGCCAGCTGTTCTACCTGCCGGCGTGGATTCCCGGCAGCTACATGATCCGCGACTTCGCACGCAATATCGTGCGCATCCGCGCGGATGCCGGCGGCAAGCCGGTGGCACTGGCCAAGCTTGACAAGCAGAGCTGGCAGGCGGCACCGGTGGACGGGCCGCTTACGCTCAGCTATGAGGTCTACGCCTGGGACCTGTCCGTGCGCGCCGCGCACCTGGACGCCACGCACGGCTTCTTCAACGGCAGCTCGGTCTTCCTCTGCGCCGAAGGGCAGGAAGACCAGCCTTGCACGGTCGACATCCATGCACCCGACGGCGAGGCCTATGCCGGCTGGCGTGTCGCCACGGCCATGCGCGAGGCGCCAGGCCGCGGTGGTGCCAAGCGCTACGGCTTCGGCCGCTACCAGGTGGCAGACTACGACGAGCTGGTCGATCACCCCGTCGAGATGGGCAACTTCACCATGGGCAGCTTCCGCGCCTGTGGCGCCCAGCACGACGTGGTGTTCACGGGCAATGTGCCGCAACTCGATCTGGAGCGCGTGTGCCGCGACCTGAAGCAGATCTGCGAAGCGCAGATCCGCCTGTTCGAACCCAAGACCGAGGCCGCGCCCTTCCTCGACAGCAACCGCCGCTACGTGTTCATGACCATGGTCACGACCGATGGCTACGGCGGCCTGGAGCATCGCGCCAGCACCGCGCTGATGTGCGCGCGCGCCGACCTGCCGGCGCGCGGCAAGGAGGAGGCCACCGAGGGCTATCGCACTTTCCTCGGGCTGTGCAGCCACGAGTATTTCCATACCTGGAACGTCAAGCGCATCAAGCCCGCGGCGTTCGTGCCGTACCGGCTGCGCGAGGAAACCTACACGCCGCTGCTGTGGCTGTTCGAGGGTTTCACCAGCTACTACGATGACCTGATGCTGGTGCGCAGCGGCCGCATCACCGAGAAGCAGTACGTGGAGCTGCTGGCCAAGACCTGGAACGGCGTGCTGCGCGGCAACGGCCGCACCAAGCAGAGCGTGGCCGACAGCTCCTTCGATGCCTGGACCAAGTACTACCGTCAGGACGAGAACGCGCCCAACGCCATCGTCAGCTATTACACCAAGGGCTCGCTGGTGGCGCTGGCGCTGGATCTCACCATCCGCACCAAGACCCGCAACCGCCGCTCGCTCGACGACATCATGCGCGCGCTGTGGCAGCGCTATGGCAGCGGCTTCTACGCGCCGGGCGCGCAGCAGCGTGGCGTGACCGAGGCCGAGGTGCATGCCTTGTTCGACGAGGTCAGCGGCCTGCGCCTGGGCGCGCTGCTGCGCTCGCTCACCGAAGGCACCGGCGAGCTGCAGCTCGCCGCGCTCCTCAAGCCCTTCGGCATCAAGGCGGCGCCGGCCAAGCCGGAGCGCAACGCCGCGCTCGGCATCAAGACCAAGAACGAGGATGGCTGGGTGCGCGTGACCCAGGTGCTCGACGGCGGCGCGGCCCAGGCGGCCGGGATCTCGGCGGGAGACCTGCTGGCCGCTGTGGATGGCCTGCGCGTGGCACCGGGCCAGCTCGATAAATTGCTGGCGCGCTACCGTACCGGCGATAGCGCCGAGTGCCATGTGTTCCGTCGCGATGAACTGCACATGCTGCCGCTGACCTTCGCGCGCGAGCCGGCCGTGCAGTACACCGTGACGACCGAAGGCGGCCGCCAGGCCATGCGCGCGCGCTGGCTGGGCCTGTAGGCCAACAGGCCAGCAGGGAACACAGGACCATACGCAGCCACATGCAATACGCGCACGACGCCCGCACCTTCGTTTATTCGCATTACGTGGCTCGCGGCCTGCGTTCCGCGACCGGGGTGATCGGCGCCACGCTGATCGCCTTGCAGTTCGCGGACCTGCCCACCGCCATGGTGGTCTCGATGGGCGCGCTGTGCACCAGCCTGATGGACCTGCCCAGCCCGTTCAACCACAAGTTCAACGAGATGCTGGCCAGCGTGCTGCTGTGCACGGCGGTGACCTTGCTGGTGGCCATGGCCACACCGTTCCCGCGCGTGATGCCGCTGGTGCTGGTGCTGGTGACCTTCATGGCCGGCATGATGACGGTGTACGGCAACAAGACCTTGCCATTGCAGTTCTCGGCCTTGTTCGTCATGACGCTCACCATCAACGAGGATTTCGTGGTGCGGCGCGCACTCGAGCATTCCTTGCTGTTCGGCATCGGCGCGGTGGCGTACATGGCCTACGCGATGGTGGTGAGCTGGGCCACGCAGCGGCGCACCAAGCAGCAGGTGCTGGCCGAGGCGTTGTATGAGATGGCGGGCTACCTCGAGATCAAGGCGGGCTTCTACGACGCCGGCTACGACTACGAGGCGCAGTTCAACCAACTGGTGCGCCAGCAGATCGTGGTGGCCGAGCGCCAGCAGGCCGCGCGGGACCTGGTGCTGCGCGGCAACCGCACTCCGCACGACGGGCTGCTGGTGCAGGTTCACATGCGCATGCTGGACCTGTACGAGTACATTCTCTCCACCAATACCGATTACCCGCTGCTGCGCCAGACCTTTGCCGGCACGCCGGTGCTGGATCACTTGCGCCGGCTGGTGCAGCTGATGTGCGAGGACGTGGAGGGGATCGCCTACGACATCACGCGCGGCCGGCCCTCCTACGCTTCCGTTGAGTACCGGCAGGAACTGCGCGCGGTCGAGCACGAGATCGCGCAGCTGCGCCATCACCACATCAACGCGGCGGCAATGACGGCGGTGGCAGAGACGCTCGACATGATCAAGGGCGCCATCGTGCTGGTGGAACAGTTGCACGAGGCGTCGCGCACGCCGGTGGAGCCCAGCAAGGTGCTGCCCGGGCCCGACATGACGCCATTCCTGACGCGCCAGCGCTACGAGCTCAAGGTGCTGCGCGACAACCTGAACTGGAAGTCGCCGGCGTTCCGCTATGCGCTGCGCATCACCATGGCGGTGGGGGCGGGCCTGTGGATCGCCGATCATCTGCCTTATGTCTCGCACAGTTACTGGATCCTGCTGACCATCATCGTCATCCTGAAGCCCAACTTCAGCATGACCAAGCAGCGCTACAACGATCGCCTGATCGGCACGCTGATCGGCTGCGTGATCGCGGTAGGCGTGCTCAAGGTCGTGCACCAGCCGCTGATCCTGCTTGGCGTGCTGTTCCTGGCGCTGGTGGCCAGCGCGGCGTTCTCCACCATCAAGTACCGATATACCGCTGTCGCCGCCTGCGTGCAGGTGCTGATCCAGATCAACCTGCTGATGCCGGGTAGCCCCACTGTCGCCGGCGAGCGACTGATCGATACCGTGATCGGCGGGCTGATCGCCTCGGTGTTCAGCTTCGTGCTGCCCAGCTGGGAATACCGCGCGCTGCCCGCGCTGGTGGAGAACGTGCTGCAGGCCAACCGCCGCTACATCGCTGCCACGCGCGACCTGCTGCTACGCGTGGCCAAGGACGATTTCGCCTACCGGGTGCAGCGCAAGCAGTTCATGGACAGCCTGTCGGCGCTGATCGGGGCGTTCCAGCGCATGCTCGACGAGCCCAAGAGCCGGCATCGTGCGGTGGACAACCTGAACCGCTTTATCGTGCAGAACTACCTGGTGGCCGCGCACGTGGCCGCGGCGCGCATCCAGGTGCGCGAGCACTATGGCGAGCTGGACCTGCCGGCCGCCGAAGCCGCCATTCGCCAGGCCACCGATGCCGCGGCCAACAGCTTGCAGCTGGCGAGCGAACGGCTAGCCGAGGACGATCGTGCCGGTGGACGGGGGGCGGGTTTCATTCGCGCGGTGAAGGATCCGGCGAAGGGGAAGGCGCAGGCGAAAGCGCCGGTGAAAGCCACGGAGACAGCGGACCTGGCGAGCGATAGCGTGGATGCCAAGGGGGCGGCCGCCGCTGGTGTTGCCGAGCTGGCCGATGTTGCCGTTGCGTCCACGGCGTCCACGGCGTCCACGGCGTCCACGGCGTCCGTGGTGTCTGCTGCGTCCGCTGCGTCCAATGCGCAGGCCGTGCGCGCCGCCGATGCCGCGATCGCCACGGAAGCGCTCATCGCGCCGCCCGCGGCCGAAGACGCCAGCGAGCGTCGCGCTCGCCTGGCCGATTCGGCCGACCGCCGCCGCGCCGACGTGCTGGTGCAGGCCGCGGCCTCGGGCGAGCTGACCCGGGCTGCCAGCGAAGCCGGCGGCACCGCCAGCACGGCGAGCTCCACCGGGCGCACCGCCAATGCCATCCTGGAGCGCCGCCTGCGCGCGCTGCGCGAGGACACCGCCAAGATCGCCCTGCGTACCGGCGCGATCGGCCGGGCCATGCGCGAGCGCTAGGAACCTAGGAAACCAGAACGCCGGGCCGCGCCAATCAGGACTGCGTGCCAGCGCCTGGCGCCGGCTGCTCCTCGCGGGGCAGCGTCAGCATGCCGCTGTTGTAGCTGTATTCGTACACCTCGCCATAGCGGCCCCATTCGATCGCAAGGGTCAGCACGCGCTCGGCTTCGTCCGGCTTGAGGAAGGCTTCGAGCTCGCGCAGCACATGTTCCTCGCGGATCTCTCCGTCCTCCGACTGCTCAAGCTCGCGGCGGATATGCGCGGCCAATGCCACGTGCTGCAGCAACTGCTTGCCGAACAGCACCTTGCGCTCGGGCGGTTCCGTCTCGTAGTACGCGCGGCCCAGGCCGGTGGCGCTGATGTCGCCGCGCTCGATGGTGGCCAGCTGCAGCAGGTGCAGCGCTTCGCAGGCCGGGAGCAGGTCATCGTCGGTGAGTCCGGCCTCCTCGGCCAGGTGCGGCAGGTCGGCCCGGCCGAAAAAGGGCGCTTCGCACAGCAGGTCGAGAATGGCTTCCATCTGGCTGATGTCGGCATCCGGCAGGCGGTAGCCGATATCGCTCGCGGCCGCCAGCGCGGTGACGCGCGGGCCCATCGCGGCGGGCGACGTCATCAGCGTGTAGACCTCGTCGATCAGCCCGCGCACCTGGGAAGAGTCGCGGTTGCGCGGGCGCGGGAACGGGATCTTCACCTCGGCGCGGATGCGGCCGGGATCGCTTGACAGGATCACGATGCGGTCGGCCATCATCACCGCCTCCTCGATATTGTGCGAGACGATCAGGATGCACTTGATATTGGTGCGGCCGTCTTCCCACAGGTCGAGCATTTCGTCGCGCAGGGTCTCGCCGGTCAGCACGTCGAGCGCGGAGAAGGCCTCGTCCATCAGCAGCAGGTCGGGCTCGGTGACCAGCGCGCGGGCAATGCCCACGCGCTGGCGCATGCCGCCGGAGAGCTCGCGCGGCAGCGCGCTGTTGAAGCCCGACAGCCCGATCATGTCGATCGCCGCCTCGGCCCGGCGCGAGCGTTCTTCCTTGTGCACGCCCTGGGCTTCCAGCCCGAGCTCCACGTTTTGCTGCACGGTGAGCCAGGGAAACAGCGCGAACGACTGGAACACCATGGCGATGCCTTCGGCGGTGCCGTGCAGCGCCTGCCCGCGAAAACGCACCTCGCCGCGATCGGCGCCGACCAGCCCGGCCATGATACGCAGCAGGGTGGACTTGCCCGAGCCGGACTTGCCCAGCATGGCGACGATCTCGCCGCGCTTGAGGGTCAGGTCCACGCCCTCGAGCACGGCGCGGTCGGAGCGGTCCGCGGTGCGGAAGATTTTCGAGACGCCGCGTAGTTCGACTACGGATTCGGCTGCGTCTGCGGTGGGGCTTGCCATGATGGAATTCCGTTCAGATTCAGGGCTTCAAATGGGCGGCTTCTTGGCGGCGTATGGGCGGCTCAAAGACGCGTGCGTTCTTGCGCAAGCAGGTAGAGGCGGTTCCACAGCAGGCGGTTGAAGCCCACCACGAACACCGCCATCACGCCGATGCCCAGCGCGATGCGGGGGAAGTCGCCCTTCGAGGTCATCTCCGCGATATAGCTGCCAAGGCCGGTGGCAACCAGCGTGCGGTCGCCCCAGGTGACATATTCGGACACGATACTCGCATTCCACGAGCCGCCGGCCGCGGTCACCAGGCCGGTCAGCAGGCTGGGAAACACCGCAGGGACCAGGAAGCGTTTCCACAGCAGCCAGCCGCGCAGGCCAAAATTGCGCGCGGCCAGCTTGAGTTCGGTGGGGATGCCGGAAGCGCCGGCAATCACATTGAACAGGATGTACCACTGCGTGCCAAAAATCATCAGCGGGCTGAGCCAGATCTCCGGGTTCAGCCCGAAGCGCACGATCAGCATCACCACCAGCGGGAACATCAGGTTGGCCGGGAAGGCGGCCAGGAACTGCGCCACCGGCTGGGCGATGCGCGCCACCTTGGGGTTCAGGCCGATGCGGATGCCGATGGGTACCCAGATCACCGCGGCCAGCGCGATCAGCACGATCACCCGCACCATGGTCAGCGTGCCCAGCCACAGCACATGGCCCACCTCCGCCCAGCCCACCTCGGTGCGCACGAAGTGCATCACGCGATACAGGGCCAGCATGGCAATCACGATGATGATGACGTTGCCGGCGCGTTCGATCCACATTGCGCGCCGGCCATCGTTGGCCTTCGGCGCTACCGCCTTGCTCCCGGATCCCCAGGCCAGCGTGCGCTCGGCCAGCGCTGCCGTGCGGCCCAGCAGCACGCGTACCCATTCCGAGCGGCGCAGCAGGTTGAGCAGCCACGATTGCGGCTCGGTTTCCTGCGCCATGATCTCGAAACGGAAGCGGTCGGCCCAGGCAATCAGCGGCCGGAACAGCAGCTGGTCGTAAAGCACGATGCCGATCAGCATGGCCAGGATGGCCCAGCCGATCGCCGCCAGGTTCTGCTGCTGGATCGCCAGCGAGATATAGGAGCCGATGCCCGGCAGCCGGATGTCGTTGCCAGACACCGCGATGGCCTCGGACGCGACCACGAAAAACCAGCCGCCGGACATCGACATCATCATGTTCCACAGCAGGCCCGGCATGGCGAAAGGCACTTCGAGGCGCCAGAACTTCTGCCACGGCGAGAGCCGGAACATGGCTGCCGCTTCCACTAGGTCGGTCGGGATGGTGCGGATCGACTGGTACAGGCTGAAGGCCATGTTCCAGGCCTGCGAGGTGAAGATGGCGAAGATGGCGGCGCATTCCACCCCGACCAGGCTGCCGGGGAACAGGGCGATGAAGCCTGTCACCGTAATCGACAGGAAGCCCAGCACCGGGATCGACTGCAGGATATCAAGCGCCGGCACCATCACTTTTTCGGCAGTGCGGTTCTTGGAGGCGAGCGCCGCGAAGGCGAAGGAGAACAGCAGCGAGGCGCCCAGCGCAATCATCATGCGGATGCTGGTGCGCATGAGATAGTAGGGCAGGTAGGCGATGTCCAAGTGCACGTCCAGCGGCTCGCCGGGCTGGTAGGGCACGTTCATCTGGCGGGCGGCAAAGGCCACCAGCACGATCACCGCCAGGATGATGGGCAGCAGCGCCAGGTCGAAGCGGTTCGGCGGCGCGGTCAGCAGCTGGCTGGCGTAGCCACGGGAAGTGACCGAGCTGGCCTGGTCGTGTTCGGCTTGCTGCATTATCTTGGCAGTGGAAACGTTGGCCGCGGTTGCCGGACGGGGCCGGGCGGTCCGGGGGCCTGGATGAATCGGATCGGCGGTGGCCGGCCAGGGCGTGGGCGCCTTGCGCTGCGCTGGCTCGGGTTACTTCGGGTTACGTCGGGTTGCTAACAGGGCTTTCGGGTTGTCGACGGAGCGCGACTTGCGCGTCGTTGTGCTGCGGACGTTACCTGCGTTGGCCTGCCCCTACTGGTAACGCTTGGCAGGGCGGTCTAGTTTACCTGTTATGCGTGTCGTAACCGTTTCAACGGTTGTTTCAGCGCTCGCGCGCGGCAAGGGGAAGCCAGATGGAAACGTGGCACATCGTGGTCAAGGGGCGGGTGCAGGGCGTGGGCTACCGCGTGGCGTGCGCGGGGCAGGCCGGGGCGCTGGGCATCAACGGCTGGGTGCGCAACCGGCGCGATGGTTCGGTCGAGGTGATGGCCTATGGGCCGCCGGATCGGCTGGAGGCCCTTTGCAACTGGATGCGGCGCGGGCCGCCGGACGCGCAGGTCAACGCCCTGGTGGCGCTGCCCGGCGCGGGTGAGTTCGAGGATTTCGACTGCCTGCCGACGGCCTAAAGGCAGGCCAGGCGCGCCCGGCAGCGTGAACAGGCTGCGCGGCGGCTCAGGTGGCGCGCCAGTCCACCGGCGCGGCACCGTGCTCTTGCAGCCAGTCGTTGGCCAGCCGGAAGTGCCCGCAGCCGAGGAAGCCCCGGTGTGCCGACAGTGGTGACGGATGCGGCGCTTCCAGCACGCAATGCGTGCCGGCCAGCAAGGGTTTCTTGGCCTGCGCGTGGCTGCCCCACAGCAGGAAGACCAGGTGCGGGCGCGCGGCGGACAAGGCCTGGATCAGGCAATCGGTCACCGCTTCCCAGCCGCGCTTGGCGTGGCTGGCGGCTTGGCCCTGCTCCACCGTCAGCACGGTGTTGAGCAGCAGCACGCCTTGGCGTGCCCAGCCCTCCAGGTTGCCGGAGGCCGGGGCTGTTGCCCCGCCGTCGCCATATTCCGCGGCGATTTCCTTGAAGATGTTGCGCAGGCTGGGGGGCACGCGCACGCCATCCGGCACCGAGAAGGCCAGGCCATGCGCCTGCGGAATCTCGCTGCCGTTGACCACCCCGGTGCCGTGATACGGGTCCTGGCCAAGGATCACCACTTTGACGGTCTCAGGCGGCGTCAGGTGCAAGGCGTGGAACACGTCATGCGGAAAGACCGGCTTGCCGCTGGCGCGTTCGCCGTCGACGAAGGTGGCCAGTTCCTGCCAGCCGGCTGCGCTCATGCAGGGGGCCAGCAATGCGCGCCAGGCCGCTGGCAGCGCCGCGGCTTGCTCCGACAGGCTGGCGGCGGGCGCGGGCGCGGTTTCGGCTGCGGCAACGACCGGGGCTGCGAACAGGTCGGCCTGTGCGCTGTTGTGCTTGCTCATGCTGGAGGGATACCTGGTTCTTTAAGTAGGGGAGAGGCCGGCGGGCGCGCCAACTCAGGCTCGGCCGGCACCGCCGGCGAGCCGGTAGCCGCGCGCGGCTTTGCTCTGGTCGGACGGCTTGAGGGGCGCGACGTGCTGCAGGCGCAGCGCCAGCGCGCGCAGCGCGGCCTCGGCCCGTTCCTGCGTGGGAGCTTGTCCGGCGTCGCCGGGCAGCCATTCGAGCTCGAGTTCCTGAATCGTCTCTTGCGCTGCGGTGGCCGGTACTGAAATCGTCCCGACGTCGAGCGCGGCCTCGATGCTGACGCCATCCTGTTCGACCAGCCAGGTGCGCCGCGCGAAATCGGTGCGGAATACCGGCGCCAGGGTTGCGGCCAGCGGCGCCAGCAGGGCACGGGCCTCGGGCGGGAAGGCGTCGAGCTCGATGGCTTCGGCCGCCACCTTGGTTTCCCACTCGTGGCGGGCGGCCAGCCCGGCTTCGCTCTTGCCCGCGGTCTTCAACGTCTGCAGCCATTGCTCGCCACGGCGGCGCAGCCGCAGGGCGGCACGGGCGCCGGCCAGGTCGCGGGCCGGGGTGTCGAGGTAGACGTTGAGCAGCGTGTGCTCGCCGCACGCCTGCCCTTGTGCATCCAGCCAGGCCGCTAGCGCCGGCATGGCACCGTCGGGCACCGCCAGCTTGAGTTCGATTTCCTGGGCCATTTTTTCGTGCTCCCGCTCAGGCGAACAGGCGTGCCAGCTCGACACCCGGGTCGGGCGCGCGCATGAAGGCCTCGCCCACCAGGAAGGCGTGCACATTGGCGTCGCGCATGCGGTGTACGTCGTCCGGGCCGATGATGCCGGATTCAGTCACCACCAGGCGGTCGTCCGGGATGCGCGGCAGCAGGTCCAGCGTGTTGTCGAGCGAGACCTCGAATGTGCGCAGGTTGCGGTTGTTCACCCCCAGCAGCGGCGTTTTCAGGCGCAGCGCGGTGTCGAGCTCCTCGCTGCCGTGCACTTCCACCAGCACGTCCATGCCGAGCTCATGCGCGCAGGCTTCCAGCTCGGCCATCAGGCCCGGGTCCAGCGCGGACACGATCAGCAAGATGGCGTCGGCGCCCCAGCAGCGGGCTTCATAGACCTGGTACAGATCGATCATGAAGTCCTTGCGCAGCGCGGGCAGCGGGCAGGCGCCGCGGGCGCGCTTGAGGAAGTCGGCGTGGCCCTGGAAGAAGTTCACGTCGGTCAGGACGGACAGGCAGGCCGCGCCGTGCGTGGCGTAGCTCTCGGCGATGGCCTCCGGCACGAAATTCGCGCGCAGCACGCCCTTGGAGGGCGAGGCCTTCTTCACCTCGGCGATCACCCCGGCGTTGCCGGCGGCGATCTTCTCGCGCAGCGCGCGCGCGAAGCCGCGTGGCGCCAGGCCCGGCTCGGCGCGCAGGCTCTCGGCCTCGGCGCGCAGGCTGGGCAGGTCGCGCTTCTTGCGCGCCGCGTTCACTTCGTCGGCCTTTACGGCCAGGATTTTCTGCAGGATATCGGACATGCGGGGATTCTCTCGCTCGGCTTAATTTGCTAGACGGACCAGGCCGGCTTACTTGAACTGCTGCGTGGCGCGCACGAACTGGTCGAGCTTCTCGCGTGCCGCGCCGCTGGCGATGGCCTCGCGCGCGCGCTGGATGCCGTCCTCGATCGAGGTGGCCACATTGGCCGCGTACAGCGCGGTGCCGGCGTTGAGCGTGACGATCTCGCGCGGGGTGCCGGGCACATCGGTGAGCGCTTCCAGCAGCATTTCCTTGGACTCGGTGGCATCGGCCACCTTCAGGCCGCGGTTGGAGATCATCTGCAGGCCAAAGTCCTCGGGATGGACTTCGTACTCGCGCACTTCGCCGTCCTTGAGTTCACCCACCAGCGTGGCAGCGCCCAGCGAGACTTCGTCCATGCCGTCCTTGCCGTAGACGACCAGCGCGTGGCGCGCGCCCAGGCGCTGCATCACGCGTACCTGGATGCCAACCAGGTCGGGGTGGAACACGCCCATCAGGATATTGGGCGCATCGGCCGGGTTGGTCAGCGGGCCCAGGATATTGAAGATGGTGCGCACGCCCATTTCCTTGCGGATCGGTGCCACGTTCTTCATGGCCGGGTGGTGCGTGGGCGCGAACATGAAGCCGATGCCGGTCTGCTCGATGCAGTGGCCAACCTGTTCCGGCGTGAGCATGATGTTCACGCCCAGCGCTTCCAGCACGTCGGCGCTGCCCGACTTGGAGCTCACGCCGCGGTTGCCGTGCTTGGCGATGCGCGCGCCGGCAGCGGAGGCCACGAACATCGACGCGGTGGAAATATTGAACGTATGCGAGCCGTCACCGCCGGTGCCGACGATATCGACGAAGTTCTCGCGATCCTTGACGGGCACCTTGTTGGCGAACTCGCGCATCACCTGCGCCGCCGCCGAGATCTCGCCGATGGTTTCTTTCTTGACGCGCAGCCCGGTCAGGATGGCCGCGGCCATCACCGGCGACATCTGGCCCTGCATGATCTGCCGCATCAGGTGCAGCATCTCGTCATGGAAGATCTCGCGATGTTCGATGCAGCGGGTGAGGGCTTCCTGGGGCGTGATGGACATGGCGGTCTCGGTCTCGGTCTTGGCGTTGGTTTGGGCAGCGCCTGGCGCGGGCGCGTTGGGCGTATCGAGCAGTCTCATCGGGGCGCCTTGATGAAGTTGGCCAGCAGCGCATGGCCATGCTCGGACAGGATGGATTCGGGGTGGAACTGCACCCCTTCAATGGCGAGCGTCTTGTGGCGCACGCCCATGATCTCGCCATCCGGTGTCCAGGCCGTCACTTCCAGGCAATCCGGCAAGGTTTCGCGCTCGATCGCCAGGGAATGATAGCGCGTCACGTCGAAGTGCTTGGGCAGGCCGGCGAACACGCCTTCCTGCGTGGTCTCGATGCGGCTGACCTTGCCGTGCATGACCTGCTTGGCGCGGATCACCTTGCCGCCGAAGGCTTCGCCGATGGCCTGGTGGCCCAGGCACACGCCCAGCATCGGGATGCGGCCGGCAAAGTGCTGCAGCACCGCCACCGAGATGCCGGCTTCCTTGGGACTGCACGGGCCGGGCGAGACGCAGATATGGTCGGGCTTGAGCGCCTCGATCTCTTCCAGCGTGATTTCGTCGTTGCGATAGGTGCGCACGTCGGCGCCGAGTTCGCCGAAGTATTGGACGATGTTGTAGGTAAACGAATCGTAGTTGTCGATCATCAGCAGCATGGCGGTTCCCCTGTTCCCTTTACCTTAGATATCCGAGTCCAGGCCGTCCTGGACCTGCTCGGCGGCGCGGATCACGGCGCGCGCCTTGGCTTCGGTTTCCCTCCATTCGGCTTCGGGGTCCGAGTCGGCAACGATGCCGGCAGCGGCCTGCACATAGAGATTGCCGTCCTTGACGATGCCGGTGCGGATCGCAATGGCCAGGTCCATCTCGCCGCCGAAGGACAGGTAGCCCACCGCGCCGCCGTAGATGCCACGCTTGCGCGGCTCCAGCTCGTCGATGATCTCCATCGCATGCACCTTGGGCGCGCCCGACAGCGTGCCGGCCGGGAAGGTGGCGCGCAGCACGTCCAGGTTGCTCATGCCGGGCTTGAGCGTGCCTTCCACGGAGCTGACGATGTGCTGCACGTGGGAGTATTTCTCGATCACCATCTGGTCGGTGACCTTGACCGAGCCGATCTCGGCAATGCGGCCGATGTCATTGCGCGCCAGGTCGATCAGCATCACGTGCTCGGCGATTTCCTTGGGGTCGTTGAGCAGTTCGGTGGCCAGCTGCGCGTCCTTCTCCGGCGTGTTGCCGCGCGGGCGGGTGCCGGCCAGCGGGCGGATGGTGACGATGTGATCCTCGCGCTGGTCGCCGTTGCTGCCGACGCGGCGGGTTTCCTGGCGCACCAGGATCTCGGGCGAGGCGCCCACGATCTGGAAGTCGCCGAAGTTGTAGAAGTACATGTACGGCGACGGGTTCAGCGAGCGCAGCGCGCGGTACAGCGTGAGCGGCGAGTCGCGGTACGGCTTGACCAGGCGCTGGCCGATCTGCACCTGCATCATGTCGCCGGCCATGATGTATTCCTTGGCCTTATGCACGGCCGCAAGGTAGTCGGCCTTGTCGAACTCGCGGTAGACGTCGGTCTGCACCGAGGGGCTGGTGATGGGCACATCCACCGGCTGGCGCAGCTTCATGCGCAGCTCGCGCAGGCGCTGGCGGGCGCGGGCGTAGGCTTCCGGGGTGGTCGGGTCGGCGTAGACGATCAGGTAGAGTTTGCCGGACAGGTTGTCGATCACCGCCAGCTCTTCGCACAGCAGCAGCTGGATGTCGGGCAGGTTCAGGTCGTCCGGCTTTTGCGTGTTGGCGAGCTTTTTCTCGATATAACGCACCGCGTCATAGCCGAAGTAGCCGGCCAGGCCGCCGCAGAAGCGCGGCAGGCCGGGGCGCAGCGCCACCTTGAAGCGCTTTTCGAAGTCGGCGATGAAGTCGAGCGGGTTGCCTTCATGGGTTTCCACCACGCGGCCATCGGTGACCACCTCCGTGCGCATGCCGCAGGCGCGCAGCAGGGTGCGGGCATGCAGGCCAATGAAGGAGTAGCGGCCGAAGCGCTCGCCACCCACAACGGATTCCAGCAAGAAGGTGTTGACCCCGCGCGTTTGCGATTGCGCCAGCTTCAGGTACAGCGACAGCGGCGTTTCCAGGTCGGCGAAGGCTTCGGTGATCAGGGGGATACGGTTGTAGCCCTGCTCGGCCAGCGATTTGAATTCCAGTTCGGTCATGTCGATCCTCGTGTGCAGCGGCGCCAGTCGTTTCAGTATGGCGCACGTCGCGATGTCGGCAACTTGGGGCTGGAAGGTCGTCAGACCCGCCCCGGAGAGACCATGGCGCGGACGAGTGTCCACGCACGGCCGGGGTGGGCGTGCAGCGCGTTCGGATGACACCGGCGCAAGGGCTGGGATGTCGGGCGGCTGGAAAATCAGTGAAGGTCCGGCAACCTGCCGGTCTGGCCGGCCCCATCCTGGTACGGATGCATCGCGGGGATGCGGGAAGGGGGCGGTCAGGAGACTCGCGAACGCACTTTACGCCTGTTGGGAGGCGCGCCAGCGACGCCAGGGCCAGGCCTGCCGATCACTGCCAGATGAGATGCGTTTGCGGTTCAGAAACATGAAATCGTGTTCAGCGATTTATGGTTTGGATGTTTGGTGGTGCTTGTACGTCTTTTGCTTGTTTGGCGGCCGTGGCCGCCAAGGTCATGCCCGGTGTGCCGCAAACAGCTCGGCAACGCGAACAATGGAATCGACTATACCATCGGCGTCGACGCCTTGTACAGGATTGCCGTGGTTGTAGCCATAGGGCACAAGCAGCACTCCCATGCCGGCCGCACGGGCCGCCTGCGCATCGTTTTCCGAGTCGCCGATCGCGGCCATTTCAGCCGGCTCCAGCCGGAACGCCTCGGCCACCTTGAGCAGCGGCAGGGGATCTGGCTTGCGCAAAGCAAAGGCGTCACCGCCGTAGACCAACTCGAAAAAGCGTCCCAGGCCGGTCTTGGTGAGCAGCGGCTCGGTGAAGTTGTGCGGCTTGTTAGTCACGCAGGCCAGCCGAAGGCCAGCTGCCTTCAGCGCCGCCAGCCCCTCGGCGACACCAGCGTAGACCTGCGAGAACTGGCCGTTGATGCGCAGGTATTCGCGGTCGTACAGGGCCAGCGCATCGGCAAACATGCCATTGGCGTGTGCGGGGGAGAAGCGCGCATCCAGCACCCGCCGGATCAGGTTTTCCGAGCCCTTGCCGACAAAGCTGACGATCTCCTCCTTGCTCATCGGCGCGGCGTTGCCAAGCTGCCGGTGCAGGTGGACCAGCGCCTTGAGCATGGCGTTGACCGCCGCATGGAAGTCGCCGGCGGTGTCCACCATGGTGCCATCCAGGTCCACGATGACGCCGCGGATGCCGCGCCAGTCGATGCGCTTAAGCTGGGTCACGCTCATTGGCCGACCTTGGCCAGCTCGCTGCGCATGGCCGAAAGCACGCCCTTGTAGCCGCCGTCCGCGTCCGGCTTGCTGAACACGGCGGAACCGGCGACAAAGGTGTCGGCCCCGGCTGCGGCGATTTCGGCGATGTTATCGATCTTCACGCCGCCGTCCACTTCCAGCAGGATGCGGCGTCCGGTGCGCTCGGCGTACGCGTCGATGCGCTTGCGGGCAGCGCGCAGCTTGTTGAGCGTCTCGGGGATGAACGACTGGCCGCCGAAGCCGGGGTTGACCGACATCAGCAGGATCACGTCGATCCGGTCCATCACGTGGTCCAGGTGGTGCAGCGGCGTGGCCGGGTTGAATACCAGGCCGGCCTGGCAGCCGTGTTCGCGGATGAGCGCCAGCGAGCGGTCGATATGCTCGCTCGCTTCCGGGTGGAAGGTGATGATATTGGCGCCAGCCTTGGCAAAGTCCGGGATGATGCGGTCTACCGGGCGCACCATCAGGTGCACGTCGATCGGGGCGGTCACGTGGGGGCGGATTGCCTCGCACACCAGCGGGCCCACGGTCAGGTTCGGCACGTAATGGTTGTCCATCACGTCGAAATGGATCCAGTCGGCGCCGTCCGCGGTCACGCGCCGCACTTCCTCGCCCAGGCGGGCAAAGTCGGCGGACAGGATGGACGGGGCGATGCGGTAGGTGGGCGTGCTCATGGCGGGGCTCGAAAGGGGGGAGTGCTTCAAGGGGAAGCCGGTATTTTACCCTCCCCGCGCGGGGCGCCGCTGCCATCGGGCAGGCAGCTTGCGGCGGCTTAGCTTGCCGCCCCCCGAGCCTTGCCGCACAATGCGGCTACCCTGATCCCGCCCCTTATGTGTCGACTATGAGCGAATACGCGTTTTCCGTGGCCGTACGTACACAGTACCTGGCCGACCAGTCCGACCCTGAGCGCGGGCGCCATGCCTTCGCCTACACCATCACGATCCACAATACCGGCGAGGTGGCTGCGCAGCTGATCTCACGCCACTGGGTCATCACCGATAGCGACAACGGCACCCAGGAAGTGGCTGGCCTTGGCGTGGTCGGGCACCAGCCCCTGCTCAAGCCCGGCGAGCATTTCGAGTACACCAGCTGGGCCACCATCTCGACCCCGGTGGGTTCGATGAAGGGGGAGTATTTCTGCGTGGCCGAGGATGGCCATCGCTTCGAGGTGCCGATTCCCGAGTTTGCGCTGGTCCTGCCGCGCATGTTGCACTGAGAGAAGCCGGCGGAACCTATTGGCCCGGTGTGCTGTCCTGATCCTGTCGGGTACGCGCCGAGCCTTGTTCCGCATGTCCCGCACGCGACGGATGATCGTCCGGTGCGCGGCTGGGGCGCGGGTTCTTCTTGGCCGTGCCCATGGTCCAGACCACGATGAAGATCAGCAGGAAGAGCGCCAGTCCGGCCTCGAGGGCGAACAGCAGCATGGGATGGGCTTCAAAGAACTTGCTCATGACAGGGCTACGTGGAGGCGACGGTGGGCATTGTAGGCCATCGGCAGATGCGTCCGGCCGCGATACGCTGAGTTTTCACCCAATCAAGATGGCACACCTGCATTCCTTTTTCCGCTTTCCTGTTTTCTCTTCCCGAGCCCCGCTGCGCGGCTCGCCGGGCGCCGGGCGCCGCCTTGGCTGGCTCGGGCTTGCCGCCGCGGCCACGCTGCTGGCCGGCTGCATGAGCGGCCCGCCGCCGCACATCGAAGGCCCGGGCACCCGTCCCGTGACGCCACCGACCGGTTCCACCCAGAAGGGCGTGCTGCAAGCCGCCAACTGGGCCGAGATTGGCGGCTGGAGCCAGGACGACGTGCGCGCCGCCTGGCCGGCGCTGCAGGCCAGCTGCCAGGCCCTGAAGAAGCGTGCCGAGTGGAACCGCGTCTGCGCGCTCGGCCTGATGGTCGACGCCGGCGACCTGGACGCCATGCGCTCCTACTTCGAGTCCAACTTCCAGCCCTTTCGCGTGATCAACGGCGACGGCACCGACAGTGGGCTGATCACCGGCTACTACGAGCCGATCCTGCACGGCGCGCGCCAGCGCCAGGGCCAGTACCAGGTGCCGCTGTACCGCAAGCCGGCCCAGTGGGGCAACCGGCCGCTGCCGGCGCGTGGTGAGCTGCTGCAGAACCCGGCCCTGCGCGGCCAGGAGCTGGTCTGGGTGGATGATCCGGTGGAAGCCGCGTTCCTGCAGATCCAGGGCTCCGGCCGGATCCGCCTGCAGGACGGCAGCGTCATGCGGGTAGGTTTCGGCGGCACCAACGACCAGCCGTTCCGCTCCTTCGGCAAGTGGCTGCTCGACCGCGGCGAGATCACGCCGGCGCAGGCCACCATGCAGGGCATCAAGGCCTGGGCGCGGGCCAACCCGGGGCGCGTTGATGAAATGCTCAACGTGAACCCGCGCTTCGTGTTCTTCCGCGAACTGCCGCCTAATAACGATGGCCCGGTCGGGGCGCTGGGCGTGCCGCTGACTGCCGAGCGCTCCATCGCGGTCGATCCCGCCACCATCCCGCTGGGCGTGCCGGTTTTCCTCTCCACCACGCGGCCGCTGTCGTCCGAGCCCATCCAGCGCCTGATGTTCGCGCAGGATACGGGCTCCGCCATCAAGGGCGGGGTGCGCGCTGACTTCTTCTGGGGGGCTGGCGACGCTGCCGGCGAAACCGCCGGGCGGATGAAGCAGGGCGGGCGGATGTGGGTGCTGATGCCGCGCAGCTAAGGCATGAAAGCAAGAGAGCCGGCCAATCCTGGCCGGCTCCTGCACTTTCTTGCACTTACCTCTCTATCTTCAGCGCGGGCGCTGGTCGACGATGCGCCGCGCCTTGCCCACCGAGCGCTCCACGCCGCCGGTAGGCAGGATCTCGATGCCAACGGTGACGCCGATAAAGGCTTTGATGTCGTAGGTCAGTTGCGCGCTGGCCTGCTGCGTGGCCGCCGGGTCGACGCCATGCGCGCATTCCACGCGCACGGTCAGCACGTCGAGATGGCCATCCTTGGTCAGCACGCACTGGTAGTGCGGCGCTAGTTCCGCGTGCTTGAGGATCAGCTCCTCGATCTGCGAGGGGAACACGTTGACGCCGCGGATGATCATCATGTCGTCGGAGCGGCCGGTCACCTTCTCCATGCGGCGGAACGCGCCGCGAGCGCTGCCAGGCAGCAGCCGCGTGAGATCGCGGGTCCGGTAACGGACGATCGGCAGGGCTTCCTTGGACAGCGACGTAAAGACCAGCTCGCCGAATTCGCCGTCGGGCAGCACCGCGCCGGTGACGGGATCGACCACCTCCGGGTAGAAATGATCCTCCCAGATGGTCGGGCCATCCTTGGTCTCGGCGCACTCGCTGGCCACGCCCGGCCCCATCACTTCCGATAGCCCATAGATATCCACCGCCGAGATGCCCATGCGCTTCTCGATGGCCAGGCGCATCTCGGGCGTCCAGGGCTCCGCGCCGAAGATGCCGACCTTGAGCGAGCTGGAGGTCGGGTCGATGCCCTGGCGCTCGAACTCGTCGGCGATGGCCAGCATGTAGCTCGGCGTGACCATGATCACTTCCGGCTTGAAATCCTGGATCAACTGTACCTGCCGCTCGGTCTGGCCGCCACCGAACGGGATCGCGGTGAGCCCCGCCTTTTCCACGCCGTAGTGCGCGCCCAGTCCGCCGGTAAACAGTCCATAGCCGTAGCTGATATGCACCTTGTCGCCGCGCCGTGCGCCGGCGGCGCGGATCGAGCGTGCCACCACCGTGGCCCAGGTGTCGATGTCCTTCAAGGTGTATCCCACCACCGTGGGCTTGCCGGTCGTGCCCGACGAGGCATGGATGCGCGCCACGCGGTCCTGCGGCACGGCGAACATCCCGAACGGGTAGCTATCGCGCAGGTCCTGCTTGGTGGTGAACGGAAAGCGGGCGAGGTCGGCCAGGGTCCGGATCTGGTCCGGGTGGACGCCGGCGGCATCGAACTTGCGGCGGTAGACCGGCGAGTTCTGGTAGGCGTGGTTGAGCGACCATTTCAGGCGTTCCAGCTGCAAGGCCTGCAAGGCTTCGCGGCTGGCGGTCTCGATCGGCTCGAGCGGCAGATCTGTCAGGCGCGTCATGGTGTCTCCTGCGCGGGGGCTTATGTTTGCGTGGTGGAATCCGGGTACGGCATCACGCCGCCGCGCCCGGCGGCGGGACGACATGCCCTTTGATCTGCGCGGACTTGCCGCGGAACATCGCCACCGGCTCGCCGGCGCGGTTGGTCACCCGGATATCGTAGATGCCATGCCGGCCAGACAGGACCTGCTCCGTGGCTTCTGCCGTCAGCACGTCGCCGCCCTGCACGGGTTTGAGGAACTCGATGCTGCAACCCGCCGCCACCGTGTTGATATTGTGGCTGTTGCAGGCGAAGGCAAAGGTCGAATCGGCCAGCGTGAACATTAGTCCGCCGTGGCAGATGCCGTGGCCGTTGAGGAATTCCTGCCGCACCGGCATGGACAAGCGCGCATAGCCGGGCCGCACGGCCTCGACGGTGATGCCCAGCCAGCGGCTGCAGGCATCGGCCTCGTACATGCTGGCAGCGGCCGCTTCGGCGAGGGCCTGGGGATTGTGGGTCAAGCTGGTCTCCTGTTCGGGCTGTTGGCTGCGGTGCGTACAGGCGATCCTAGCGCCCCGTGAAACGTGGCGCGCGTTTTTCCAGGAAAGCGTTGACGCCCTCGGCATAGTCCAGCGAGGCGCCCAGCTGGCGCTGCAGGTCGCGCTCCAGGTCGAGCTGGGTATCGAGGCCCTGGCTTGCGCCGGCGTACATCGCCTGCTTGATCGCGGCCAGGGCGCGCGTTGGCTGCGCCGCCAGGTGCGTGGCCAGGGCCAGCGCCTGCTCGGGCAGCAGGGGGTCGTCCATCGCCTCCCAGATCAGCCCCCATTTTTCTGCCTCGTCGGCGCTGAGCTTGTCGCCCGTCATGGCCAGTCCCATGGCGCGGGCCATGCCGATGCGCTTGGGCAACAGCCAGGTGCCACCGGAATCCGGGACCAGCCCAATCTTGACGAAGGCCTGGATGAAGCTGGCCGAGCGTGCCGCCAGCACTATGTCGCAGGCCAGCGCCAGGTTGGCGCCGGCGCCGGCCGCGGTGCCGTTGACGGCGGCAATCACCGGCAGCGGCAACTTTTGCAGGCGCCGGACCAGCCGGTTGAACCATACATCGATCAACTCGCCCAGGTCGGTCATGGCGCCGGGCGTGAAATCCAGGTCGGCCAGGTCCTGTCCTGCGCAGAAACCGCGCCCGGCACCCGTCAGCAGCAGGGCGCGGGCGCCGCCGGCCTCCACATGGTCTAGTGCCTGCTGCAGCACGGCATGCATATCGCGGGTAAAGCTATTGAGCTTGTCGGGGCGATTCAGCGTGATGACGGCAACCTGGCCGTGCCAGGCGAGCAGTATCGGGCCGGAAGTCAGGCTGGCCTGCGGGGGCGTATCTGGCATCTTCGTCTCCTGCCGTGTCTGTTAGGGGCAATGTCTGGCGGCACCCGGCCACTCTCTTATATATAGCTATGCATATCGCCATGCAGGAGAATTCGGATCGCCGCTTAAATTAACCGACCAGTCGGTCGGCGAATGGTAGCACTAATTTCCGCGCGCGAGTATCGTCTCGCTGGTAACGAATCGATCCACTTTGTACTTCCCCACTTCCTATTCCAAGAGGAGAACACATGCCGTACGAGAACATTCTGGTGGAGACGCGCGGGCGCGTTGGCTTGGTGACGCTGAACCGCCCCAAGGCCCTGAACGCGCTCAACGACGCGCTGATGGATGAGCTGGGCGCGGCGTTGCTCGCTTTCGACGCCGACGAGGCCATCGGCAGCATCGTGATCACCGGCAGCGAGCGCGCCTTTGCCGCGGGCGCCGATATCGGCATGATGGCCAAGTACACCTATATGGATGTGTACAAAGGCGATTACATCACCCGGAACTGGGAGGCGATCCGCCGCGTCCGCAAGCCGGTGATCGCGGCGGTGGCCGGCTACGCGCTTGGCGGCGGCTGCGAGCTGGCGATGATGTGCGACATCATCATCGCTGCCGATACCGCCCGCTTCGGCCAGCCCGAGGTCAAGCTGGGCACCATGCCGGGCGCCGGCGGCACCCAGCGCCTGCCGCGCGCGGTCTCCAAGGCCAAGGCCATGGACCTGTGCCTGACTTCCCGCATGATGGACGCGGCGGAAGCCGAGCGCGCCGGCCTGGTGTCGCGTGTGGTTGCAGCCGACAAGCTGCTCGACGATGCGTTGGCCGCCGCCGAGACCATCGCCGGGTTCTCCCTGCCGGTGGTCATGATGATCAAGGAGTCGATCAACACCGCTTATGAGACCAGCCTTTCCGAAGGCGTGCACCTGGAACGCCGCTTGTTCCACTCGACCTTCGCGACGGAGGACCAGAAGGAAGGCATGGCCGCATTTGTGGAGAAGAGAGCGCCCGGGTTCAAGCATCGCTAAAACTTGATAGGCAAATACCCGAGTAGGTTCATCGGGTATTCATCTTTCGATGCGGGGTAAGAAGGCGGTATTTTCTTTATAGATCAATGGGTTGTTCCTGGCCCCTCGGAGGGCCTCGCATACTCATGTGACAAAACGATTGCCAAGGTCGGGTGGGGCGCTTACTATTCGCCCCCTCGCAACACAAAAGACCGCTGCAAAGCAGACGGGACAAGGGTTGCGGGGTTGGCAGGGGTGGTTGGCGGAGCGGGTTCAGACGCCGGCTGCAGCAAAGAAAGTTTGCGAAACCTGTTGACGAAACGATGATCACGCTTCATAATCTCGTTTCTCTGCTGCAGACAAAAGCAGCGACGCGGCAAGCAAAGCGAACCGCGGCCAGTTCTTTAACAAACAAACAACCGATAAGTGTGGGCGCTTGATAGCGGATGCGGAAGACCTCGGTCTTTTAGCTTACAAGTTATAAAGTGCTCGCACAGTAAAACATGTTGGTTATGTCTTCGGACGTAGCCAGTCAGTTTTCTGAGAGTGAGCGA